>JADGGF010000128.1 GCA_019690055.1 Micromonosporaceae bacterium | reverse complement strand
GGGGGCGGGGGGGCGGGGGGGGGGGGGGGGCCGCGCGGGGCCGCGGGGGGCCCCCCACGCCTCGTCCTCGGCGATCTTCTTCTTCAGGCCCTCGCGGCCGTCGTAGCGCAGGAAGGCGGGCATGGCGGCGGCCAGCGCCACGGTGCCGACGACGCAGAGCACGCCCCCCACCACGATCGACCCGAACACACCCGTCAGGCGGGCCATCCCGCCGGCCCGCGCGTTGCCGAGGGTCGGCCCGATCATGTAGGAGAGCATTTCGATGCCGGCGAGCCGGCCGCGCATGTGGTCGGGAATCGTCTGGTTCCAGATCACCGCCCGGAACAGCCCCGACACCATGTCGGCCGCGCCGGCCAGGAACAAAAACAGCAGCGCGAGCCACAGCGTGCGCGACAGTCCGAACCCGACGATCGCGACCCCCCAGGCGCCGGCGGCGAGCGTCACCGCGAGGCCGTGCCGATGGACCCGGCCCGTCCAGCGGGAGACGAGGCTGGCGAGCAGGGAACCGGCCGAGGGCGCCGCGTAGAGCAGGCCGAGCACCGCCGGTCCCCCGAGTTCCTCGGCGACGAACGGGAACAGCGACTGGGCCATGCCGAAGAACATCGCATTGATGTCGACCAGATAGGTGCCGAGCAGTTCCGGGCGGCGTACGGCGTACCGCAGACCCGCGCCCACCGAGCGCAACGACGGCCGCTCGGCCGCCGGGGGCGGCGGTACCGCACCGATCGCGGCGAAGCAGGCGATGCTGACCGCGAAGGTGGCGAGGTCGACCGCGAAGACCAGGGGCAGGGGTACGGTCGCGAGCAGCACGCCGCCCAGCGCCGGGCCGACGAGCCAGGCCACGTTGCCCCGCAGCGTGTTGAGCACGACCGCGGCCGGAATCTGCTCCGGCTGGACCAGCCGCGGCACCATCGCGTCCATCGCGGGCCGCTGCACGCCATCGACGGTCGCGATCAGCGCGGCGACCACGTAGAGCAGCCACAGGTACGGACTGCCCAGCGCCGCGTGCAGCAGCAGCACCACGGTCAGCCCGGCGAAGGCGATCTCGCCCACCAGCACCAGGCGCCGCCGGTCGGTGTAGTCGGCCAGGGCGCCGCCGACAAGCGCCATCACCAGCAGCGGCGCGATCTCGCACACCCCGAGCAGTCCGACCAGCAGCGGGTCGTCGGTGAGCAGGTAGACCTGGTAGGGGATGGCGACGTAGGTGACGTACGAGCCGAGCGCGGAGATCCCCGATCCAGCGAAGACGAAACGGAACGCGCGGGACGCCCGCAACGGGGTCAGGTCCGGCGCGGCCTGCTTCAGGATCCGCTGGGCAAGCTCGGCGAATGACACGAACAGCGATGGTCCGGCCAGAGCCCATGGCTGTCGAAGGAATTACCCAACGACGGCAGGAATGGTGACCGAGAGCACGCCGCGGAGCCGGACGAGACTAGGCGACCACGTCGCCGTACGAGTCGACCGGCGCCAGCCGCAGCGCATCGCGCGCGCACAGCATCCCGCCGGCGAACGAGACGAGCTCGACCAGGAACACCGATCCGGCGTGGGCGCCCTCCGCCTCCAGGCACCAGGCGAACATGAAGCCAATGACCATCGCCGATGTCCAACCGCTGGCCAGGCCGCGCAGGCGGTGCGCTCGGCTGCCCGCTGGCGTGATCGTGTAGTCAACCAGCAGGACGGTCAGCGCGACCAGGCCGACGATCACGGCCGTCGCCAGCACGCCGCGGGCGATGTCGGCGATGGCGGGCAGCCCGGCGATCAGGGCGACCAGTTGGGAGACCAGGGCGGAGGCGAACAGGTAACGCGGCAGCAGGGCAACCACAGGATTGGGGCCACGCTCCAGGTCCCGTCGCACGTCACGCACCTCCGGGCCGACAGCGATCGAATATCCCCGATCACGCCAGATTAACCCACCACCGCAGCGGTGACGGGCTGAGCGAAGAAGGGGATGGAACCCCGAGGAACAACGGGGGTTCCGGCCGAGCCGCCTCGGGGAATCGAACCCCGGACCTACGCATTACGAGTGCGTCGCTCTGACCGACTGAGCTAAGGCGGCAACGAGCATCGAGTGTACGCCACCGCGCCAGCGGTCCGCGCCCGGGTTGCCACCTCGCGAAGTCAGGCCGTCACGTCCCGGTACCGGACTCCCGTCGCGGTGCGCGACGGTCGCCGCAGCACGACAGTCACGTCGCGGTACGCGACTCGAACGCCTTCCGGGAACCGCAGACGTCGGCAACTGGGCACCGTACGGCCCGCCCGTCGGCCGACAGGCGGATGGCGACGGAGCCTCCGGGCGGGAACTTGGAAATCACCCGCCCCGTTCCCTCCGCGGTCTCCACCGTGGTACCCGGGTTCGGATAGCTGCCGGCGTCGGCGTACAGCGGGTGCTCGTACTTGAGGCAGCACATCAGGCGTCCGCAGGCCCCGGCGATCCGCATCGGGTTCAGCGGCAGGTCCTGGTCCTTGGCCATCCGGATGGTGACCGGTTCGAAGTCGGTCAGGAAGGTGGCACAACACAGGTCCCGCCCGCAGGAGCCGATGCCGCCCTGCACGCGGGCCGAATCGCGGGCCGAGAGCTGACGCAACTCGACCCGGCACCGCAGGGTGGCGCCGAGGTCGCGCACCAGCGCCCGGAAATCGACCCGATGGGGGGCGGTGAAGTAGATCGTGGTCTTCGCCCCGGACGCCCCACCGCTCCGCTGGCTGGCCGCACCCTCACCCTCGCCGGTGGCCGGGATGTGGTCGACCGCCACCACCTTCATGGGCAGCTCGTGGGCGCGAATCAGCCGCCGGGCGGCCACCATGGCCTCGGCCTTGGCCCGGCGGATCTGCTCGTCGCGGCGGATGTCCTCGGGACCGGCGAAGCCCAGCAGCGTGGGAAAGCCGCTCGTGTCCACGTCGGTCCACTCCGGCGCCCACACGCACTCGGCCACCTCCGGGCCGTCGTCGGTGGGCACGAGGACGAGGTCACCCACCTTCGGCTGGATCTCGCCGGGGTTGCAGTAGAACAGCCGGCCGTACTTGGTGAACGTCACCGCGCAGAGCTGACCCACGTCAGGCACCCTACGTCAGCCGCCCGGATGCCGCCCGGGCAGCACGAACCGCAGGCCGTACGGCTCGGGCCGCCAGGTCAGCCCCAGGCGGGGGGGCGGGGTCAGTCCAGGCGGATCGTGGCGGAACCGGTGAGCGGGTCGCTCGGCAGGCTCGGTCGGTACGGCAGCTCGTCCAGGCCCTGCGCCGCCTGGATCACGTCGCGCCCGGCCGCCGCCGCGTCCTCGGCCACGCCGAGCAGCACGACGGCGATGTCGGCCGCGGCGTGCACCGCCGCCGGCAACCCGTCCACCTCGGCCGGTCGCACCATCTGCGAGCGAAGGATGACCGCCTGGCTGGAGGTCATGGCCTGCGCCAGCACCCGGGCCAGGCTGTCGCGCAGCGCCTGCTGCCACTCGGCCCAACTATCCACATAGGACGCCTGAGCCCGCAGGCGCGAGGCGAGGCTGGGTCCGTCGCCGGCGAGGTGCTCGTGCACCGACGCGGCGGCTGCGCGGTAATACCGTGCGGTCTCACCCTCCCACGGCGCGTCGAGCGGGAGGGGCGCCTGCTCGTACGCCGTCGCCTGTGCGCGCAGCGCCTCGGCGGCCGCCCGCAGCCGCGACGGCTCCAGGTCGGCGACGAACGCGACCACGTCCGCCGGCGTCGCGCCGACCCGACCCAGGGCTTGCCAGACCGGATGCGTCGGGGGTGCGCCCAGGGTCAGCAACGCGGTGTCCACGTCCCGCAGCAGCGGCGCGGCCACGGGCGCGAGCTGGGCCAGGGCATCCATCACGCCACCCCCGGCTCGCCGGATGCCAGGTCGCGGTGGGCCTGCCCGGCGCTCTGCTGCGCCTCATGGAAGCCGCCCGCGGCGTGATCGACGAGGTCGGCGAGGTCCCGCACGCGGGCGGCGTGGGCTCGCGCCTCCCGAACCCGGGCGTTCATGGCGGCCTGCCAGTGTCGGTACGCATCCTGGCCGACCTCGCCCAGCAGGCCGAGCCCCCGGGCGCCGAAGGCGGTCGCACCGGGATCGACCGCAGGCAGCCGCCGCTCGGCCTCACCGAGCAGGTCGGCGGTCGCGTGGATGGCCGTGACCGTGCCTGCCAGCATCATCGATCACCCTCCTCGGCCCCCGTGCCGGTGCGCCCCGGAGCCCGCGGCCCCGAGCGCAGGTTGCGCGGATGGGCAAACTCCGTCACCGGGAGCCCAGCGGCGGGTAGTCGCCGAACGTCTCCCGGTACAGCTTCTGCCGGGCCCAGGCCGCCGCATCCGCAGCGGCCCCGACCGCGGCGTGGACCGAACGGGACAGCTCCCGTGGTGACCGGTCACGGGCATCGTCCGCGATCACCACGTCCTTGATCTTTCCGTCGGCGGCGACGACCACCGTGACCAGACCATCCGGCGAGTGGACCGTGACATCGACCGCGGCCAAGGCCTTATCGAAATCGGCGATCAGCCGCTCCATGCGCTGATAGCCCTCGATGGCCTTCTCGATCCACGCCTCGTCCACCTGGCTACCCCTCGCCCCGGGTTTGGTCGACCTCCTGTCCCGCCGGCACGCTATCGTGCGGCCCCACCCCGTCGGCAACCCCCCGTTCGCCGGCTGTGGATAACTCCGCACCCGTCCGGCCCGGGGCTGTTGTCAGGGCTGTTGTCAGGAAGGACGCCCTCTTGCCGCTTTTTGCCTAGGAGGGCGTCCTTCCTGACACCGCTTCGGGGCGCCAGAGAGTGACCATCATGGCTTCGACGGCGATCTGCGGTTTCACGTTGGCGTCGATCGCGGCCCGGCACTCGAGCACGGCCTCCAGCCGGCGCAGCGTGCTCTCCGGTGTCCACGCCTCGGCCAGGGCCGCGACCTCGGCGGCGACATCCCCGTGCACCGGGGGAACGGGGGCGCCGACCCGGCGCAGCAGCACGTCCCGGTAAAAGCCGGCGAGGTCGACCAGGGCCCGGTCCAGCGCGTCGCGCAACGCCCGCTTCTGGCGCGTCTTCTGCCGCTCCTCCAGCTCCTTGAGGGCCGCGGCCCCGGACCGCGCGGCGGCGGCGGCACCCTTGCCGGTACCGCCGGCCCCCAGCGCGACCTCGAGCTCGGCCCGCTCCCTGGCGTCCACCTCGGACATCGTGGCCTTCGCCTCGGCCTCGGCCGCCTCGACCAGGATGCGAGCCAGATCGAAGCAGGCGCCGATGTTCGTGAGCTGGCGGGGCACGGCGAGCACGGCGCTACGTCGTTGGCGGGCTCCCTCGTCCCGCGCCAGCCAGCGAGCCCGGCCGATATGGCCCTGCGCGGCCGCCGCCGCCCACGCGGCCGTGTCGGGGTCGTGCCCCTCCGACACGAGCATCTCGGCCACCGCGCTGGCCGGCGGCGTACGCAGCACCACCGTCCGGCACCGGGAGCGGATGGTCACCGAGATGTCGTCCGGATGCAGCGACGGCGTGCAGAGCAGGAAGACCGTACGCGGGGACGGCTCCTCGACGGCCTTGAGCAACGCGTTGCTCGCCTGTTCCGTCAGCCGGTCGGCGTCCTCGATGAGCACGACCTGCCACCGGCCGGCGACGGGCGCCCCGGCCGCCCGCCACACCAGGTCCCGCATCTCCCGGACCGAGATGGACAGACCGGCCGGCACCACGAACCGGACGTCGCTGTGCGTCCCGGCGAGCGCCTGATGGCAGTCGGAGCAGGCGCCGCAGCCCCCCTGGGCGCACTGCAGGGCGGCCGCGAAGGCCCGGGCGGCGACCGAGCGTCCCGAGCCGGGCGGCCCGGTGAACAGCCACGCGTGGGTCATCGCGGCGGTGGACGGGCTGTCCCCCGGCGACGCCGAGGCCTCCGGGCCCCGGTCCCCGGCCTGATCGCCGGCAATGATCATCGCGGCCGCCCGCGCGGCGGCGGTCAGCGTCGCCACGGCGTCGTCCTGGCCCACCAGCCGGCGGAAGACCGGCGGCGGGTCGTCAACCGACCCGACGGCCGGCCCCCGAGCCACCGTCGCGTTGGCTGTCGTCACATCCGCTCCCGCGACGTCCGCGGACCGTTGGACAGGCTCTGGTCGGCGCGGCGCACGACCCGGCCGTTGCCGATGGTGGAGTGGCCGTCCACCGTCCACTGTCGAGGATCGACCGGAGCAGGGGGAGGTGGCGGGGTGGCCACCTCGGCCCGGTGGTTCGCGACCGGCCCCTGGCCACCAAGGTCCACATCGGACTGGCTCGGCAGCATGGACCGGACCCGCTCGACCACCTCGCGGGTGATCTCCTCGGGCGGCCGGGTAGCGTCGATGACGAGGTACCGCTTGGGGTCCTGGGCCGCCAGGTCGAGGAACGCGTACCGGACCCGTTCATGGAAGGAGACGTTCTCGGCCTCGAGCCGGTCGGCCTGACCCCGGCCGGCCACGCGGGCCAGGCCGGCGGCGGGATCGATGTCCAGCAGCACCACCAGGTCGGGCTGCAGCCCGCCGGTGGCCCATGCCGACAGCCATGACACCTCCTCGACCGGCAGCGTCCGCCCGGCCCCCTGGTAGGCCAGCGACGAGTCCGCGTACCGGTCGCTGATCACGATGCGGCCCTCGGCGAGCGCCGGCCGGACCACGCTGGCCACGTGGTGGGCCCGGTCCGCCGCGTAGAGCAGGGCCTCGGCACGGGGCGCCAGGGTCACCGTGCCGGAAACCCCGGACGTGGGTTCGAGCAGCAACCCGCGGATGCGCCGCCCGACCTCAGTGGCCCCCGGCTCGCACGTGACCACCACGTCCCATCCTTCGGCCCGCAGGGTCGCCGCGAGGCGCTCGACCTGGGTGGTCTTCCCCGAGCCCTCACCGCCTTCGAACGCGATGAACAGCCCTCGATGGGGTCCCGCCTCCGGCACGGCGAGCAGCCGGCCCCGCAGCGCCGCCCACAGGTCGGCGAGCACCGCCACCCCGGGCTTGTCGTCCATCTGGCGGAACGCGGCGACGCCCGACAGGGCGGCCAGGGCGCCGGCCGCGAACAGCAGGATCCGGGTCATCGACACGGTGACCGTCAGGTCGTCCCACAGCGGCAGCCGCAGTTCATTGCCGAGGCCGACGAGCACGCTGGCGAGCGCGATCGCCAGCATCAGCACGATTCGGGTCGACATGTTGACAAACGCGAACACGCGTCCCCGTACCTCGTCGGCCACCTCGCCGCCGAGCAGGGTGGTGCCGGCCAGGAACGCCATGCCGGCCGCCGCGCCCACGAGCAGGGCCAGGATGATCGCCACGGTCAGATGCCAGGCGAACGCCATGAGCGCGACCGTGATCCCGGCGAGCACGATCGACATGCCGAACCAGCGACGCCGGGAGAGCGGGCCGACGAGCTTGGGGCCCGCCGCGATACCGACGGCGAGCCCAATGAAGATCATCGCGAAGAGCACGGCGAACGCGGATTCACCGGCCGACAGCGACTGCGCGTAGAACTGCGCGCTGCCGACCACCATGCCGGCCGCGGCGAACGCGGCGAGGATGCCGAGGACGAGGCCGCGGACCAGCCGGGTCCGGCCGACGTACGCCCAGCCCTCCACGAACTGGCGCAGCAGGCCGGGCGTGCGGGCGGCCGCGGCGTCCCGGGCCTCCCGATGGCCGCTGATCTCCCGAATGCCGAAGAAGACCACGGCGGCCGAGGCCAGCCGGGTAAAGGCGAGGAAGTACAGCGACAGCCGGATCGGGTTCAGGAACGGGTGGTCCTGCTGCCCGGACAGGACGGAGATCAGGGCGGCCAGCAACAGGGCCGCGGCCACCGGCGTGATCCCGTACGTCGTCGCCAGCGAGAGCTGGTTGGCCGCCTCCAGCCGGGCCCGGGGCACCAGGTTGGGTACGGCCGCGTCCTTGGCCGGCAGCCAGAGCATGGTGACCGCCTCGACCAGGATCGTCGCGACTGCGATCCAGGCGACGATCTGGGCCGAGCTGTCCAGGAACAGCGGCGCGGCGGGGATCGAGGCCAGCAGCACGAACCGGATCAGATCGCAGACGACCATGGTGCGCCGGCGGTCGAACCGGTCGGCCAGCACACCGGCGACCGGACCGAGGATGAGCGCGGGCAGCAGCCGCACCGCGATGACGCCGCCGAAGGCGGCACCCTGGGCGGTCTTGCCGGTGACCTGGGACTGGGCGAACAGAGCGGTGGCGAGCAGGCCCAGCCAGTCGCCGAGCGAGGCCGAGCCGAGCACGAGCCACAGACGACGGAAGGGTCGGATGCGCAGGATCCCGAGCAGCGCGGGCAGGCCCGATGGCTCGGTCGTCGCGTGAACAGCGCTCTCTGTGACCGACATCGGGCGAGGCGGCTCTGCTGCGGAGCCAGAGTCCCTCGCGTTGTTGATGATGGCACCTCCGCGTCGCCGCCCGGTGGGCCCGTCGTGCGGCCCACTGTAACCCTTGCCCCGGCCACCGGGCCCGCTGAGTCGCGTGGGGCGCGCCGGGCCACCGTGGCGCTGCTAGCCAACGGTCGCGGACCACCAGACTTCCTGTCCACCCTGAGGCCACCCTGAGCCAGCCCGGAAACCCTCCCTGCTGTGTCAGGAAGGACTCCCTCCTGGGCATTTGGCGTCAAGAGGGCGTCCTTCCTGACACTCAACCCTCGCGGCGCAAATCGCGAAGACCTTTCGCGTATGCGGGTCGGCCGCTACCGTGCTGGTCGTGGGAACGCAACCAGACGTAACCGCCACGGCGCGGACCGTGGTCGGCAGCCGACTCGACGCGGCCACGGTCGCGCTCGATCCCCCGTTCGCGGTGGTCGATCTGGACGCGTTCGAGGCCAACGCCGACAGTCTCGTCGGTCGGGCGGGCGGCCGGTCTGTCCGGGTAGCCAGCAAGTCCGTCCGGTGCCGGGAGCTGCTGCGCGCGGCGCTGCGTCGACCCGGCTGGCGGGGTGTGATGGCGTACACGCTGCCGGAGGCCGTCTGGCTGGTGCGGTCCGGCGTCAGCGACGACGTGCTCGTCGGCTACCCCACCGCGCACCGCGCCGGGATCGCCGAGCTCGCCGCCTCCGACGAGCTCGCCGCGGCGATCACGCTCATGATCGACAGCACCGACCAGCTCGACCTCATCGACGCCGTGGTCGCGCCCGGCGCCCGGCCGCCGCTGCGGGTCTGCCTCGACCTGGATGCCTCCTGGCGCCCCCTGCCCGGGCTGCACATCGGTGTACGCCGCTCGCCCCTGCATTCGCCGGCCGATCTGGCCGCGCTCGCCGCCCAGGTGGTCACCCGGCCCGGGTTCCGCCTGGTCGGGGTCATGTCCTACGAGGCCCACATCGCCGGACTGGGCGACGCACCGCCGGGGCGGCCGCTCTACGGTCGCGCGATCCGGGTGATCCAGCGCCGCTCGTTCCGGGAGCTGCTCCGCCGGCGGGCCGCGGCCGTCCGCGCGGTGCGGGCGGTCGCCGACCTGGAGTTCGTCAACGGCGGTGGCACGGGCAGCATCGGCCTGACCGCCGCCGACCCGGCCGTCACCGAGGTGACCGCGGGGTCGGGCCTGTTCGGGCCGACCCTGTTCGATGCGTACCGATCGTGGCGGCCCCAGCCGGCCGCGTACTTCGCCACCTCGGTGGTGCGCCGCCCCGGTCCGGGCCTGGTCACCGTCCACGGGGGAGGCTGGATCGCCTCCGGCCCCGCCGAGCCGTCCCGGCTGCCGACGCCGGTGATCCCGCCCGGGCTGCGGCTGCTGCCGACCGAGGGGGCGGGCGAGGTGCAGACCCCGCTGGCCGGGGCCGCGGCCGACCGCCTCCGTCCGGGGGACCGGGTGTGGTGGCGCCACGCCAAGGCGGGCGAGCTGTGCGAACACGTCGATACGCTGCACCTGGTGCGGGGCGAGTCGATCGAACGCTCCGTCCCGACCTACCGGGGCGACGGCGCCCCGGCGTTCCTCTGACCCCCGGTGGGCCCGTTGGCAACCGTGGGGCCCGCTGGCAACCG
>JADGGF010000127.1 GCA_019690055.1 Micromonosporaceae bacterium | reverse complement strand
CGGAGATGTGTATAAGAGTCATGCTCAGTCCGGCCCCCAGCTCAGTCCGGCCCCCAGCTCAGTCCGGCCCCCAGCTCAGTCCGGCGAGGTGGCTGCGGGTCGCGCTGCCGAAGATCCCGTGTGCTGTGAGACGCTGGCGGTCGTGTTCGCCCGCGCAGAGACCAGATCTCCCCTCGTCGGGCGTGACCAGGAGATCCGCCTGCTGGACCAGGCGTTTGCCGCGCTTGCCGAGGGCGCTGGCGGCTGCCTGGTCTTCACCGGTCCGGCCGGCATCGGCAAGAGCCGGCTCGCGGACCTCGTCGTCACCGAGGCGCGGGGGCGCGGCCTCGCCGTGGCGCTCGGGCGGGCGGCCGAGCTCGATCGGGACACGCCGCTCACGTCGCTGCGATCGGCGCTGGCCCACGCGCGGCCCCGGCCGCTCGTCGCCGGCCCGGCCCGCGCCGACGAGAGTCGGCTGCAGCAGATCGAGCGCCTCGGGGAGATGATCGAGTCCACCGCCCGCCCCATCGCGATAACCATCGACGACGCTCAGTGGATCGACGAGACAACGGCGCTCGCCCTCCGGATGCTGGTGCCGCAGCTGGCCTCCGCACCGGTGCTGTGGGTGCTGACCCGGCGTCCGCTGCCCACGGCGGTCGGGCTGCGGGGCGCGATCGACTGGCTGATCGGCAACGGATGGGCGCAGGAGCACGAGGTCGCCGGGCTCGACGCCGAGGCGGTGGCCGATCTGTGCCGGCACCTCGCCGGAGCCACGCCCGACGCGACGGTGCTGGACCTCGCCGACCGGGCCAGGGGCAATCCGCTGCTGATCGAACTCACCCTGACCACGCTGATCACCAGCGGGCAGATCGTGGTCGTCGACAGCATCGCCTCCGTCGTCGGCGACGACCTGCCGGAGGGCCTGTACGCCGCCGCCCGCCAGCTGCTGCGCGAGCTCTCCCCCGCCGCGCGGGATCTGCTCGGCGCGGGCGCGGTGCTCGGCCGGCCGTTCTCGATCCATGAGGCTGAATCCGTTCAGGCGACGGCCCCGGGCCACTACCTCGCGGCCGCCCGGGAGGCGCTGGCGGCCCGGGTCCTGCGGGAGGAGGGCACCCAACTCGCCTTCGCGCACGACCTGCTCCGCGACGCGGTCTACGACGGGATGCCGCTGCCGATCCGGGCCGCCCTGCACCACCGGGCCGCCAGCGTGGTCCGCGCGGCCGGCCGGTCGGCCCTCGAGGAGGCCGAGCACCACCTGCGCAGCGGGCCCGACGGACCGCGGGCGGCGGTGCAGGCGGTCCGCGACGCCGCCCGGCAACTCGCGCCGCACGCCCCGGCCACCGCGGCCGACCTGATGCTCCGTGTCATCGACAGACTTGACCATGACGATCCGATTCGGGCCCAGCTCAGCGCCGAGGCGGTGGAGCTGGTCGCCGCGAGCGGGCAGGTCGACCGCGCCCAGGAGCTGGCGCGCTGGGCTCGGCTCGCCGACCTCGACCGGGCCACCGAGGCCACCGCGCTGCTGGGCCTGGCCGAGGCGCTCAAGCACGCGGGCCAGAACGCCCTGGCCGTCCGGTACGCGACTGAGGCCTTGAGCCGCGACGGTGTTCCCGACGGGATCCGGGCGCGCCTGCACGCCGTCGCCGCGCACGCGCTGCTGTGGGGTGAGGACATGACGCTGGCCGACGAGGCCGGCGCCCAGGCCGTACGGATCGGTACGTCCGCCGGCGAGTTCGCGGCCGTCGTGTTCGGCCAGGCCGCCCGCAGCGTCGTGGCCCGGGCCGAGGGGCGGCTGACGGACGCGTACGACCACGCCGCCTCGGCCGTCGCCCTCGCCGACGAGCACGGGCGTCAGGCCAGACATCGACATCCGAGGATATGGCTCGGCAGCGCGCTGACCGCGCTGGACCGGCTCGACGAGGCCCGCCAGGTGCTGCAGGAGGGCCGCGCGGAGGCCGACCTGCTCGGCACGGCCTGGTCCGCGCCGCTGTGGCACTTCTATCTCGCGTGGACGATCGGCGAGGCAGGCGACCTGGACGGGGCCCGCGCCGAGGCCGAGGCGGGCCTGCTGCGCGCCGGCCAGCTCGCCGCGCTGCAGTTGGCGATCCCCCTGCACGGTCTGCTCGTCCGCATCGCGGTGCTGCGCGACGAGCTGCCCGAGGCGCGCCACCAGCTTCGATCGCTGCGGCTCCTGCTGGACGGCGGTCGCAGCGCGGCTCCCGAGGATCTCGCGTGGGCGGCGGCCACGCTGCACGAGGCCGACGATCAGCCCGCCGAGGCGCTGGCCGTGCTCAGCCACGTGTACGAACAGTTGCCCGGCCGGCTGCTGTCGCTGTCCGACCGGCCCGGCCGTGGCCCGACGCTGGTGCGCCTCGCGCTCGCCGCGGGTGACCGGGGCCGGGCCGAGGCCGCCGCGGCGGCCAGCCAGGCGCTGGCCGAGCGCAACGGCACCATCGCCTCGGTGGTCGGCGCGGCCGCCCACGCCCGGGGCCTGCTCGACGGGGACCGGGAGGCGCTGCGCGAGGCGGTCCGGCTTCTCGCGGCCAGCCCACGCCCGGTCGACCGGGCGCAGGCCGAGGAGGACTGCGCGCGGGCCGAGTTCCCCGACGACCGCGAACGAGCCGTACGGCTGCTCGAATCGGCCGTACGCACGTACGCCGAGTGTGGCGCGCGACGCCTGCACCGGCGGGCGGCGCGCACCCTGCGCCAGTGGGGCATCCGCCGGGCCCCGGTCGCCATCGGCCGGGGCGACGCGGCGGCCTTCGGCCTGACCCCGACGGAGCTGCGGGTGGCCCAGGAGGCGGCCAACGGAAAGACCAACCGCGAGATCGCGACGGCCCTGTTCATGGCGCCGGGGACGGTCGACACCCACCTGCGCAGCATTTTCCGCAAGACGGGCGTACGCAGCCGGGCGGCGCTGGGCCGGATCCTGCCCACGGAGGACGCCCCCGGGCCGCCCCCTGGCCCACGGATGCCGCGCCAGCGGGCCGGCGGGTCGTCGTCGGGCCGGTGAGGCGAGCCCCGGCACATATCCCGCATCCGCGGGATGGTGACGCCCGCGGGGCCTCGCGACGCTGGCGGTCATGGCGGGACGGGGGCGAGGGCAGACACCGGTCCTCATCGTCGGGGCGGGTCCGGTCGGCGCGGTCACGGCGTTGACGCTGGCCCGGTACGGCGTGCCGTCCACTGTGGTGGATCGGTCGGTGCTGCCCTCGGCCGGCCCGACCATGGACGTGATCGATGGTCGGAGCATGGAGCTGTTGCGCCAGCTCGGCCTGGCCGATCGGATCCGGGCGGTCGGGATTGACTCACACCACTCCCTCGACGTCCTCTGGACGCGCGGGTTCACGCAACCGCCGGTGCTGGTGTGGCACTGCCCGTCGGTGGACCAGATGCGCCGCCAGTACGCGGCCGTCAACGACGGGACGGCTCCGGTCGAGCCCTACCAGCGGGTGCTGGGATCGGTGGTGGAGCGGCTGCTCCGCCAGGAGGCGGCCGCGCACCCGCTGATCGACGTCTGGCCAGGTTCCGCGGTCACCGCGGTCGAGGCGACGGCGGATCAGGTCACGGCGACCGTCGTCGACCGGGCCGGCCGGCGGACGATCACCGCCGACTATCTGGTCGCCTGCGACGGGGCGCGCAGCATCGTCCGGCGCTTTCTGGGCATCGACCTCGACCCGGCAGCTGAGTCCAGCACGCTCTGCTCGGTCGACTTCCGCAGCCGCGACCGGCGCCTGCGCCAGTACGGTCGCGCCTTCGTGACGATCGCCACCGCCGGCCTCACCCTCATCTCGCGCGACGAGTATGCACTGTGGACGGCGACCTTCCCGGTCGACGGCCCGGGCAACGGCGTGGCCGATCCTCTCGCCGAGGTCCAGCGCCGGCTGGGCATCGGGTTCACCGTGGACGACCTGATCAGCGTCGTGCGACAGGACGCGACCCTCGCGGTCGCCTCGACCTTCCGGGCCGGGCGGGTGTTCCTCGCGGGCGACGCGGCGCACCCGGTCGTGCCGACCGGGGTGTACGGGGCAAGCCCCGGCATCGGCGACGCGGTCGACCTGGGGTGGAAGCTCGCCGGGGTCGTCAACGGCTGGGCCGGACCGCGGCTGCTGGACAGCTACGAGGCCGAGCGCCGGCCGGTCGCGCTGCTGTACCGGGAGCTGTGCGCCGACCTGCTCGAGGTGGGGCGCCGGTTCGGTCGACTCGCCGCCGCCGGCGTCTCGCCCGAGCAACTGGCCGGCTTCCTGGAGGTCCAGGCCCACCACATCGACAACCTCGGTGTCCACTTCGGACACCGTTACGTCGGGTCGCCGGTCGTCGTCACCGAACCGGGCGAGCCTCCCCTGTGGAGCTGGTCGGAGATCACCGGCTCGACCTGGCCCGGTGGGCGGGCGCCGTCGGTCCGGCTCAGCTCGGGCGAGCAGCTCTTCGACCGGTTCGGCCCCGGGTTCACGCTGCTCGACATCTCCGGGTACGGGCTCGGCCGTGACCTGGTCGACCAAGCGGCGCGGCGGTCGGTGCCGATCACGTACTTGGCTATCGACGACCGGGCGGTGCGGGCCTGCTATGAGCGACAGCTCGTCCTCGTCCGCCCAGACCATTACGTTGGGTGGCGGAGCGACTATGCTCCAGTGAACTGGGGCGAGATTCTCGACGTGATCACGGGTCAGGGGTGCGCGGTCGGAGCGACCGGCGCCACCGTTCTCCCGTGATCGCGGGATGTGCCGCCGCCCTCGCCTCGATGAGCCTGTGCCCACCGTCCCCAGTGCAACGAAAGGGCTCGCGATGCCACGCGGACGATCCTTCTACGACCTGCACGACACGATCGCGGCGCGCTGGCGCGCCACGCTGGCGGGCTCGGGTAGCTCGCCGCGCCCCCACTGGATCACCAAGGTCGCGCACTACCGCGCCGTGGTCGACGCGCTGACGCGCGCCGGGGGCGGCCCCATCACCTGGCGCGACGTCGTGACGGCGGTCGGCCCGCGCGGCAGCGCCAGCACCTTCTACGACGTCGCCGGCCGGCACGCCAAGTATCGGCTAGTCGATGCATACCGCAATGCGAGTGACGCCAACTCGCTGCAGATCGCGCTGGATTACCACCGGACCGCCGCGATCGACCACCTCATCGACGAGACGAAGGCGTGGTCGTTCTGGGAGTACCGGGAGGCGTTCCTGCGCACCCACCGCGGCGCCGATCGCCTGCCGACCGGGGGGTACCTGCACGCGCTCGCCGCCTGGGCGGGCGTGAACCCCCTGTTGGCGGCGGCGCTGGACCACGCGCCGCCCATGTGCGCGGTCGAGGATCTCGTCGCCCTGCACCAGGGCGACCTGGCCGCAATCCGAGCCCAGCGATGGCTCACCGACGTGGTCCGGGAAGCGGCGCACCGCTCCGACTCGCCCGCCCCGAGCCGACCGTCCGGATCGGTCGACACCCCGGTTCCGGCGCGAACCGCCACGTCCAGCCCGTGCCTCGCGTCGCCGCGCCGGTCCGCCGAACATTCGCCGGCGGCCGATGATGTCCGCCGGCCCGGCTGCGCCCTGAGCACGCCGGCTCCCGTCGGGTCCTGACTGAGGGCCCCGACGGGAGCGGCGGGTACGCCGAATCGAAGACGGCCGAGTCACCCGAGGACGCGGGCCGCCACGGACCGGGTCACGACGACGGCGGCCGCTCGATATCGGCCGTCGTCACTTCCCAGGCGCGCATGACGGCCTGGCACTCCTTGGCCGACGCCGGATCCATGCCGAGATGCACCAGCGGCTGCCAGTACCGGTGGGCAAGCTCCAGATCGTCGAGGCTGTGCCGGCGCTGCCAGCGGCTGTACGCCGCGCTCGCGCCATAGCGGTGCAGCAACAACCACGCCATACCGTCGGCCGGGCTGGCCAGCTCCCGCGTGCGTACCGCCGCCACGATCGCCCGGTCCAGCGTGGCGGGGTCATTATCCAGCAGCCACAACTGCCGCAGCGCGTCCACCAGCTCCGACCCGGCCTCACACCGACGTGGGTCGCCCGACTCCAGGTCCCAGACCGACGCCGCCAGCAGGTCGGCCCCCCGGACCAGGTGCACCGGGTCACCCGTGAGCTCGTATCGTTCGAGGCATGCGAATCCAATAATCAGTCGGATGTCGGTCAGGTGTGCGGGGTCGCCCGGCGCGGTCAGGAACGGACCGACCCGGTTGAGCAGCCGATCCACTTCCGCCAGAGCCCGCACGACGTCGATGGTCGGGAGGTGTCGCACCAGCCAGTACCGTTCCCAGCCGAGCTCACCCATCACCGTCCCGGCCCGGACCCGTTCGGAGCAGTCGGGCGGCGCCGCCACGTACAACGCCGAGAGCCAGTTCATCGCCTCGTGGTAGTCGACGATCGAGCTCTGTCGGCGCCCACGCTCCGCATACCCCAGACCGAGGCCGAGGAACCACCTGGTGCGATCAGGATGCTCCGGCGCGGCCGCGATGCTGCCCCGCAGCAGATCGACGCCCCGCTCGAAGGCGTCGTCGTCACCTTCCCGTTCGTACCGTTCCAACCAAGCGAGCCCGAGCCGGCCACCGAGGACGAGCCGCTCGATCCTATCCGGCGAATGCACCATCTGATACGTCAGTTCATCGATACATTCCAACGGTTCCTCTGGCTGCCAGCTCACCGGTCCACTCCCTCGTCGAGTCCGTTGCCCCTGCACCGGACGCTAGCGACCGGACCAACGGGATACATCGTCCGTCGCACACGCTTACTTGACTGATCAGACGATCCGGTTCCGGATAACGGTCACACGGACGACACCCATCGGGCATCGGCGTCCGACGATCATCCGCACCGTTCGCCATCCGGCGACCGGATGGGTCATGCCGGTCGCGGGATGAGTGTCGTCAAGGCGACACCACTGGCCCCAGCGCCCAACGCCGGCCGCGCTCGACCGACGCCCCGATAACGGGTCCACGGCCACACGTGAGGGAGACTCGTCCGCATGCACCTGCGGATCGCCCGCAACCCCGACCAGGGCTCGCGGCTGCCGTACCTGCTGCACATCCCGCTCGGCGCCGGCCTGGTCTTTCGCACCTCCGACGTCTGGCCCCGCACGAAGGCGCTCTACTGTCATCCCGTGCCACTTCACGAGTGGCCAGAGCAGCCCGAGCTCGTCGAGGAGGTGCCGCTCCGCTCCTGCACTCGCCGGGGCGCGGCCATCGACCTGGTGCTCGACCGAGGACGCGAGAATCGCTCACAACTGGTCTTCACCACCGCCCGGGGCCGGGAGGTCGTCTTCTGGCAGTCGCCCCGCACCCGCAAGCAGGCCCGGCCGAACGTCCGGGTGCCCACGGCCCGCGCCGCCGGCATCCCCGAGCTGCACATCATCGTCGATTCGCACGAACAGTATCCGTACCGGTTCTCCGGCCAGCAGGTCCGCACCAGCCGGCGGGCCCTGCCCGCCGGCGACTACGGGCTGGAGATCGACGGGCGGCTGGTGGCGGCGGTCGAGCGCAAGTCGCTGGCCGACCTCGTCGCGAGCCTCGTGAGCGGCAAGCTCCGGTTCGCCGTCGCCGACCTCGCCGCCCTCCCGCGCGGTGCCGTCGTGGTGGAGGACCGCTACTCCCAGATCTTCCACACCCAGCACGTGCGGCCGGCGCTGATCGCCGACGGGCTGGCCGAGCTTCAGGTCCGCTGGCCCGAGGTGCCGATCGTCTTCTGCGAGACCCGTTCGCTCGCCGAAGAGTGGGTCTACCGGTACCTGGCCGCGGCGTACGTCTGGGCCAGCACAGAATCCGAGGCCGCCCACCGGGTCGGTCCGGCCGACAGCGACATCGACACCGCTCCCCCGGCGCCCGAACCGTCCACAGCGGAGGTTCGCGCCTGGGCCCGGCAGCAGGGCCTGCCTGTGCCGGACCGCGGCCGCCTCGCCCCCGACATCTGGGCCGCCTGGCGCGAGGCTCACTCGGTGACCGTGGCCGAGCAGGCGTGAGCGGTGGCCCCGGCCTGGTGGCGGTTCGCGCCAGCCGGCGACGATCCGATGCTGCGCGGCCGGGTACATGGTCCGGGCTCGGCTGTGCTGAACTGTGCTCATGACACGTCGGTGGTGGCTTGCCTGTGTGGCGATGGTCGTGGTCGTGGCCGGAGCGGTGCCGGTTTGGCGGTGGTGGCACAACCGAGCACCGTTCGGACCGGAGGCGCTCGCACCGACGGCCTCCTTGGAGCTGACCACCTACGACGAGGCGCAACGCCTGCTCGGTGAGGAGGTGTACGCGCCCATTGCTGGTCCGGACGACCAACTCGTCCTCGGCCGGGTGTCCTGGCGTCCACCACCCCACGGACTGGCCGGCGGACACCTCACGATCCTGCTCATCGACAAACGTACGGACCTCATGCCGCCTGTCATCAGCGTGGCCTCCTCGCGTGCGGAGGCTGTCGCGGCCGGTTCCGACGGAACGCTCGACACGATTGCCAATCGCTTTCCATGGCTGAGCGGTGCCCGGAGTCGCCATGACGGCAGCGGCTGGTACACGCCGGGCCACGTCGTCTATGTCACCGAAGCCGAGGCATCGCCGGTGACGCTGGTCGCGCTCTTTCCGGCCATGTCCGAGGGCATGCCGGTGCCGCCTCGGTTCGCGACCGCGCCGGTGGCGGTCGCCGACCTGCTGCTGGCCATGGCGTTCGTGGGTCGGGACGGCCAGATCTACTGGGCCCAGCGCCTGGCCGGCTAGGGACCGCCGCCCGACGACCCCACCTCGGAACGAGTGGGATCAGCAGGCCCGCTCCCGCCCCGCTCCACAGTGGCGGGTCGGGGGCATCATGCCCGCAGCAGCGTCACCTTTCGCCCGCTCGGCGTCGATGCGACATCGAATCGCAGCCGATCAGCAATCGGGGTCATCGTCGAGCGGCGGTCGAAGATCACGAGCGTGCCGTGGTCGAGGTCGAGGCGGTTCAGGTAGTCGTCCAGTTGGACCAGACCTTCGTGGAGTGGATCCTCACTTCCCTTCGCCCAGATCTTGAGTTCGACCGCCTCCCGTTGCACCGCCGGCCGGCCATCGGCCTCCCGGTACGGCCAGCGGATCAGCAGGTCGATGCGACGCATGCCGATGCCGTACTCTCGATCAATGAATCCGCCGCCATTGATGAGACGATGGAAGTACGCCATGATCACCAGATGCGGGGCCGCCTCATGATAGGCATCGCGGGCGGCGAGGACGTCGCCGTTGACGCGCCAGAACTCGGCGAACTCGCGCAGCAACCGGTCAAAGTCCAGCCGCCCATCCGGAAGCACGAAGGACCGCGGCTGAGCGGTGATCACCTCCTCCGTGCGTGAGCCGAGGACCCGGACGATGACCTCCCGATAGATCGGGTTGGCGATGCGCAGCGGCTTTCCGGGCGCGATGAGGCCGAGGTCGCGCGTATAAGAGACGTCATCGTCGAACGTCGCGTCGCCGTCCGCTGGGAGGTCGCCAGCGATCAACGGCTCGAGGACCCGACGGACCTCCGGCTCGTGCAGCCGAGCCAGCAATGAATCCAGATGCGTTGCGCGGGCTTGAATCAGGCGCTCCTTGGCGACATCGATGTGATCGCCGGTGATCGGCTCGGTGAGCGGCACCTTCATCCCGTCGACTACCTCGGCGGCCAGCGCGTTGACCAGCCACGGCTGCCCCGCCGTGTACTCCCACGCCCGCGCCAGTGCCTCCTCCGTGAACGTCTGCCCGGTCTCGGCGGTGTGCTGGGCATAGAGGGCCCGTACGTCGGCCTCGGTGAAGTCACCCAGCCGGAGTGAGGCCACCTTGATGTTGAACGGGCTCGCGGTGCCGAGCCGACCGGGGTCGCCTCCCGATGCCGCCTTGTAGTCGCGCACATCCCGCAACCCGCAGAGCACGACGGAGGCGGGAAAGTGCGTAGGCCTCACCTCGTAACCCTCACGCAGCTGTCGCAGCACACTGATCAGGCTCGCACCGTATACCGCGTCGATCTCGTCGAAGATCAGCACAAGCGGACGGGGGCAGCTTCTGGCCCAAGCGGTCAATCCCGCGT
>JADGGF010000126.1 GCA_019690055.1 Micromonosporaceae bacterium | reverse complement strand
GCCTCGCCGAGCAGGCCCAGGTCCACGAGGAACTCGGCGCGCTGCGCCCGGGTCAGGTCGGTCAGGTGGATGACATCGTCCACATGGGACATGAGCACCGCGTACCCGGGGAGGAACTGGGTGTCGCCCATGACGGCCCAGCCCGAACGCATGGTGGCGAGCAGGAGCGGATGCTCGCCGCGCTTGGCGGCGGCCCGGTGATCCGCCCGCCAGTCGAACTCGAACGAGTCAGGCCCGTCCGTCGAGTGGCGACCCATCGCGTCAGAACTTCCCCACTCAGAACTTCGGGGTGTCGGGGGCCTCGAGCAGACCCAGCTTGAGCGCGGTCATCAGCGCCTGGGCCCGATTGGCGGAGTTCAGTTTCTCGTACAGCTTCGAGATGTGGGTCTTGGCCGTGGACTCGGAGACGTACAGCTGCTTGGCGATGCCGGCCACGCTCATGCCCTCGGCGAGCAGTCGCAGCACCTGGCTCTCCCGGGGCGACAGCTGCGGACCGGAGGGAGCCAGCCGGCGCTTCATCGCGTCGGCCAAGCCGTCAGCGGTGAAGGCGGACGGGGCCGAGGCGGCGTGCCGCGCGGCGGCGACGACCTCGTCGGCCGGGGCCGACTTGGGCACGAACGCCGAGGCGCCCGCCTCGAGCGCGCCGAAGAGCGTGTCGTCGCCGGCGTACATCGTCAGCACCACGATGCCCATCTGCGGGTTGGACCGGCGCAGCGTGCGGGTCGCCTCCAAGCCGCTGCTCTTGTCGGCGAGCTGGAGGTCCATGATGACGACGTCCGGGTTCAGCGCGCCGGCCTGTCGGATCGCCTCGGCGGCCGAGGCTGCCTCCCCGACCACCTCAAAGCTGCGGTCGCGCTCGAAGGCGTGCCGCAGGCCCTTGCGGATCAGGTCGTGGTCATCGACGAGGAGCACCCGCTTACGGGTGCCGACGGGGGTAGCCGGCGCGGTCATGCTCGTCTCCTCAGGTGATCCCGGAAGGTCCATCAACGCTACTCCCTCACCCCGTCGCCCGTGCGAGCGGAGGTGGCGGCCACGGACGACGTGGAGGCCGGGCCGGTGGACCGATGTGGTGGCGTGCCGTAGACGATCGCCACCGACGTACCGCCGTTCTCGCGAGGGCTGATCTGAAGCTCGCCCCGGATACGTTGCGCGCGCTCTGCCATGATCGCAAGCCCGAAGCGTCCCTCGGGGCGGTGCGGGCCGATGCCGGCGCCGTCGTCGGAGATCTCGATGCGGGCGTACGGCGGATCGATCTCGATGCTCACCCACAGGTTCTGGGCCCCGGAGTGGCGGCGGGCGTTGTTGATGGCCTCCTGCGCGATCCGCATCAGCTCGGCCTCGATCCACGCCGGCAGGCGGGCCGGCGTCGCCTCGATGGACAGGTGCACCCGCAGGCCGCTGGCCGCCCCGACCTTGCGCGCGTAGTCGGCCACCGCCGCCGACAGCCCGCCCTGCTGGTCGACGTCGCTGCGCAGCTCGAACAGGCTCATCCGCACCTCGGTGATCACCCGGGTGATCTCCTCGCGCAGACGACGCAGCTCGGTCGCGCCGGCCGACTCGTCGGGAAGCATGCCGAGCACGTTGTCGATTCCGTAGCCGATGATGACCAGCTCCTGGGCGATGCCGTCGTGGATCTCCCGGGCCAGCCGCTGGCGCTCCTCGGTGGTGGCCAGGGACCGGACGTCGTCGAAGAGCAGGGCCGCCTCCAGCCGTAGCGCGGCGGGCTCGGCGAGCGCGGCCACCTTCGCGACCACGGCGGGCGGGAAGGCGCCGGCCCGGTCGGCCTCCAGGGCGAGCACGGCGACCGTCCGTACGCCGGCGACCAGCGGGACCACCAGGCTGGTCACCTCCTGCCCGGAGCCGGCCGTACGCGACTGCGACCGGGACGAGACCTGCGGCTGCTGGCTCGCCCATGCGTCGGCGATGGCGGAGTCGGCGTCCAGCGACGTCTCCCAGTCCACCCGGTCGGCCGCGGACTGGGCGAGCACGACCAGGTGGCTCCCGCCGCTGCCCGCCAGCACGGCCGCGCGGCTGATCTCGACGACCCCGCGGGCCTCCTCGATGAGGTGCTCGGCGATCCCACCGGGGTCGAGGGTCGCGCCGGGCAGGCGGCGCGCCACCGTGCGCAGCTGGGTGAGCAGCCGGGTCGCCTCGGCGTAGGGAGCGGGTGTCGGGGTGACCGGGCCGCGCGGGTACCGGCGCTGCATGGTCCCGATGAACCAGGCCGAGAACCCGGCGATGACCAGCCACTCCACCCCGGCCAGGGAATAGGCGACATCCTGGAACAGGCCATCGACCACGCCGGTCACGGTGAGCACCCCCGTGGCCAACCCCAGCAGGCTCAGGCTCTCCCGCAGGCGGCCCGACAGCGCCGGCACCGCCACCGGCACCGCGAGGTAGGGCAGCATCGCGCTTGCCGTCGGGCCCGAGTAGGTGGCGGCGAGGCTGCTGGCGCCGAGGGTGGTCACCAGAACCTCCGCGACCCGGCCGAGCGTCGCTAGCCACGCCAGGGCCCGGGGGACGCCCGGCCCGGCGGGCAGGACCGCGGGCAGCGCCGCGACGGCCAGCAGACATGCCCACACCATCGAGCGCGGGTCACGGGTGGTGATCGGTATCAGCACCCCGATCAGACCGAGCATCACCAGCCGCAGCGCCCAGCGAATGGCTTCGACCGCGTTGGGGGCGATCGGAGCGATCGGGGCACTCACCATCGGCCCACCCCAGGCACGACCGGAGGGTTAAGCATCCACGCGACTCTACCCGTAGAGGGCGGCGATCTCGTCGGCGTACTCCCGGGCCACGATCCCGCGCTTCACCTTGAGCGAGGGGGTCAGCATGCCGTTGGCCTCGGTGAAGTCCCCTGGCAGGATGCGGAACTTGCGGATCGACTCCGCGGTGGAAACCGCCCGGTTCGCCTCGTCGATGGCCTCCTGGATCGCCGCGCGCAGATCGGGATCCTCCCGCAGGGCCGAGACGGTGGCCGCCGGCTTGTTGTTCGCCGCGAGCCAGGCCGGCAGCGCCTCCTCGTCGATGGTCACCAGGGCGGCGACAAAGGGCTTGCCGTCGCCGACGACCATGCACTGGCTGACCAGGGGGTGGGCTCGAACCCGGTCCTCCAGCACGGCGGGCGCCACGTTCTTGCCGCCGGCCGTGACGATCAGCTCCTTCTTCCGGCCGGTGATCGTGAGGAAACCGTCCTCGTCGAGCTCGCCGAGGTCACCGGTGGCGAACCAGCCGTCCGGGCTGATCGCCTCGGCGGTCGCCGCGTCGTTGCGCCAGTAGCCACGGAAGACGATGTCGCCCTTGATGAGGACCTCGCCGTCGTCGGCGACGCGGATGCTCACGCCCGGCAGGGGCCGCCCGACGGTCCCCATGCGGAAGGCGGTCGAGAGGTTCACCGCGGCGGCCGGCGAGGTCTCGGTCAGGCCGTAGCCCTCGTACACGGTCAGCCCGACGCCCCGGAAGAAGTGTCCCAGACGGACGCCGAGCGGAGCTCCGCCGGAGATCGCGGCCGTGCACCGGCCGCCCAGGGCCGCGCGAATCTTGCCGTAGACCAGCCGGTCGAAGAGGGCGTGCCGCAGCCGTAGACCCAGGCCGGCCCCGCCCGGTCGGTCCATGGCCTCGCTGTAGGCGATCGCGGTGCGCGCGGCCGCCTCGAAGATCTTCCCCTTGCCGTCGGCGTGCGCCTTCTGCTGCGCGCTGTTGAAGACCTTCTCGAAGACCCGGGGCACGGCCAGCATGAAGGTGGGCCGGAAATCCTGCACAACATCGACGAGCTTCTTCGGGTCGTCCAAGTGGGCCGTGCGGACCCGGGCCGCGACCACGCCGGCCTGGATCAGCCGGGCGAAGCTGTGGGCCAGCGGCAGGAACAAGACGGTCTGCGCCCCGGGCCGGAAGAACTCCGACAGCCCGGGCAGCGCGTTGGCGATGTCGGTGGCCAGGTTCCGGTGGGTGATCATGCATCCCTTCGGCCGGCCGGTGGTGCCGCTCGTGTAGATCATCGTGGCCAGGTTCTCGGCCGTGAGCGCGGCCCGGCGCTCCTCCACGGCCGCGTCGGACACCGCCGCGCCCAGGTCGGTCAGCTCCGCCACGGCCCCCGGCGAGGAGTCGGTCGGCGCGATCTGCCAGATGTGGCGAAGGTCCGGGGTCGCCCCGCGGACGGACAGCACGTGGCGCAGGTGCGTATCGGTCTCCACCACGCAGGCCACGGCGCCGGAGTCGGAGAGGATCCACTCCACCTGATCGGGGCTGGACGTCTCGTAGATCGGCACGGTTACCGCGCCGGCCGCCCAGATCGCGTAGTCGATGAGCGTCCACTCGTACCGCGTGTGACTCATCAGCCCGACCCGCTGGCCCGGCTCGATGCCGGCGGCGATCAGGCCGCGGGCGACGGCGCGCACCTGGTCACGGAACTGCGCGCAGGTCACGTCCCGCCATTCGTTGCCGACCTTGACGGCGAACTGGGGGTGGTCGGGGAACCGCTCGGCGTTGTCCCACACCGGGTCGGTCAGGTTGGCGTCGTCACTGACCGTGGCGACCGGCGGTACCGTTACCTCCCGCATGTACCAAAACCTACCCGCCGCGCCCGCCCCACCGCCCGGTCGCGCCGGTGTGACGTGCCGGGCGCGCTGGTGTGGGTGTCAGGAAGGAGTCCCTCCTAGGCAGAAACCGTCAACAAGGCGTCCTTCCTGACAACGGCTCGCGGGCAACGGCCCCGGACCGTTGACACGGGACAAAACATGCGGGGGAATGGCCCACCCGCCCACGCTGGGGTCGCTCGCCTGAGTAGCCTTCCGCCTATGGCCGAGACGTCGACGCAGTCGATCGTGATCGCGGCACCGCCGGACGCGATCGCCGCGGTGATCTGCGACTTTGCCCGGTACCCGGAATGGGTGAGCGCCGCGAAGCGGGTCGACGTGGTGGAGGAGTACGAGGACGGCTACGCCAGCATGGTGGAGTTCGAGATCGATGCCGGCGTGGTCGCGGACACCTACACGCTCAAGTACGAGTACGCTGAGGATCTCTCGCGTATCGAATGGCACCTCGTGGCGCCGTCCAAGATGCAGCAGAGTCAGGTGGGTTCGTACGACATCACCGACAACGGTGACGGGACGTCGACGGTGACCTACACCCTTGCGGTCGAGCTGGGCATCGGCATGCTCGGCATGTTCAAGCGGAAGGCGGAGCGCGTCATCATGGAGACCGCTCTCAATGAGTTGAAGAAGCGGGTGGAGTCCCTCGGGCGAGCTGGCGGGGACGGAACCCATGGCCGCTGACCGGGTGCGGGAGGAGGCCGAGAAGCTGGTCGCCGTGGCCCTGACGGCGCTGTCGTCGGCCACCCGGAGCCTCGGCGGTTCGGGCTTCGCCACGGGCAGCGCCGAGTGCTGCGTCTGCCCGGTGTGCCGAACCATCGCGGCGATGCGCGACCCGAGCTCCGACCTCGCCGAGCGGCTCGCCGCCGGTCTCGGCGACCTCGCCACCGGCGTGACGGCGGTCCTGCGCACGCTCTCGGGGTGGGGCGGCCGCGCCGCCGAGCCGGAGCCACCGCCGCGCTCCGAGGGGGACGAGTACTGGGAGAACCTGCGGCGTAAGGCGGCCGAGGCGGCCAAGGCGTACGGGCGGTCCTCCGCGGCCAGCTCCTCGCCGTCCGCGGCGGATGACGACCCGTGGCGGGTGGCGACGCGCGAGCCGACCGGCGCGGACGGGCCAACCAGCAGCCACGAGGCGACCAGCACCGATTCACCGGTGGCCGGTGGATCGCCGGATGCGACCGAGCGGCCCGCGACGCGGGTGCCCCGCCCGGCGAAGGCCGCGGCGACGAAGACGACGGCCGGTAAGGCCACCGTGGCGACGAAGGCGCCCGTGGCGGAGCAGGCGCCCCCGCCCCAGACTGCGCCCGTGGCGAAGAAGGCCGTGGCGAAGAAGGCCGTGGCGAAGAAGGCGACCAAGCCGGTGGCCCGGCGGGAGCCGCCCGCCCAGACCACGGCGGCGGCGGCCGCCCGGGTGACGGGCGCGCGGAAGGCCGTCACGAAGACCGTCCGAGCGGGCGGCGCCGCGTGACCGCGCCGGAGAGCTCGGCCGCCACCGAGCCGGCCGTCATCGAGCCGGCCGTCGTCGAGCTGGGCGGTATCGAGCCGGGTAGCCCCGAACTGCGCGTCGCGGCCGGCCCGGCCGGGCAGGGTGGCGATGGATCGACGGCTTCCAATCTAACGATTGGTGTCGATGTCGGCGGCACCAAGGTGCTCGCCGGCGTGGTCACGCCGGACGGGCAGGTGGTGGCCACCGCCCGCCGGGAGACACCCGCCGCGGACGTCGGCAAGACGTTGGAGCTCATCGTCGAAGTGATCACCGAGCTGACCAAGGGCCACCAGGTGCGGGCGGTCGGCATCGGGGCCGCGGGCTGGATCGACGAGACGCGCTCTCGGGTGCACTTCGCGCCCAACCTCGCCTGGCGCAACGAGCCGCTGCGCGACAAGGTGGCCGACCAGGTCGGCCTGCCGGTCGTGGTCGAGAACGACGCGAACGCGGCCGCCTGGGCCGAGTTCCGGTACGGCTCCGCCCGCGACGCCGTCGACTCGATGGCCCTGTTCACCGTGGGCACCGGCATCGGCGGTGGCCTCGTGCTGCGCGGAGAGGTGTGGCGGGGCGCCCACGGCATGGCGGCCGAGATGGGCCATGCCCGGGTCGTGCCGGACGGGCGCCTGTGCGGCTGCGGGCGCCTGGGATGCCTGGAGCAGTACGCCAGTGGTTCGGCGCTGGTCCGGGCGGCGCGCGAACGCGCCCAGGCCGACCCCGCGACCGCCCGTCGCCTGCTGGAGCTCGCCGGCGGACAGGTCGAGGCGATCAACGGACCGCTGGTCACCCAGGCCGCCCGCGAGGGCGACCCGGCCGCGCGCGCCGCGTTCGCCGAGGTGGGACGCTGGCTCGGTAGCGGCATGGCGGACGTCGTGCAACTGCTCGACGTGGAGATCGTCGTGGTCGGCGGCGGGGTGGTCGAGGCGGGGGAGCTGCTGCTGGCCCCGGCCCGGGCGGCGTTCGTCGACCAGCTCGCCGCTCGCGGTTCGCTGCCGGTGGCGCCGGTGGTCGCGGCCCAGATGGGCAACCTGGCCGGCGTCGTCGGCGCCGCCGACCTCGCCCGGAGGTAAATCCCCAAGGCCCGTGCGAGCTCAAGGCGAGCACCAAGTGTTATTGCTCGTCTCGCTGTCGGGGGCGCGGCTGTTTAGGATGCCCGGGGAAGCTGGGGAGGTACCTGGGTGAGTTTCGATATGACGAACTCGGCGCCGCCGCCGCCACGGGAGTCGGCGACCGGGCGGGCCGACAGCGTCTGCGTCATCGGGGCCGGGGCCGCCGGGCTGACCGCCATCAAGACCCTGCGCGAGGCGGGGTTCAGCGTGGACTGCTACGAGCGGGAGACGGGCGTCGGCGGCGCGTGGAACTGGCGGCACGACCGCAGCCCTGTGTACGCGACGACGCATCTGATTTCGTCGAAGCCGTTCACGCAGTTCCCGGACTTCCCGATGCCCGACTCGTGGCCGGACTACCCGCACCACAGCCAGGTGCTCGCCTACCTGGAGCGCTACGCGGACCACTTCGGGCTGCGCGAGCACATCTGGTTCGGCACCGAGGTGACCCGGGTGGTGCCCGGCGAGAACGGGTCCTGGGATGTGACGATCAGCGGCGCCCGCGGGGGCGGGGCGGACCGCACCCAGCGGTACGCGGCGGTCGTGGTCGCCAACGGCCACAACTGGTCGCCGAAGATGCCCTCCTACGAGGGCCTGGATTCATACGGCGGGCAGGTTATCCACGCATCTGCATACAAGGACCCTGCCCAGCTGCGTGGCAAGCGCGTCCTCGTCATCGGCGCCGGCAACACCGGCTGTGACATCGCGGTCGACGCGGCCCTGCAGGCGACCCGGTGCTGGCACTCGAGCCGGCGCGGGTACTGGTACGCCCCGAAGTACACCTTCGGACGCCCGACCGACCAGGTCTCCGACCGCATCGCCTCCTTCCGGCTGCCCATGTGGGTCCGGCAGCGGTTGATGCAGGCCACCCTGCGCCGGACGGTGGGCGACCTGACCCGGTTCGGCCTGCCCAAGCCCGACCACAAGGTCCTCGAGACCCACCCCATCGTCAACAGCCAGCTCATCTACCACCTCGGTCACGGCACGATCACCCCGGTGCCCGACGTGGCCCGGTTCACCGCCAACGCCGTTGAGCTGGTCGATGGTCGGGTCATCGAGCCGGATCTGGTCATCCTCGCCACCGGGTATCTGCCGCGGTTCGAGTTCCTCGCCCCGGAGCTGCTCAATGTGGACGCCGAGGGTCGGCCCCGGCTGTTCCTGCACACGCTCGCCCCCAACTTCCCCACGCTGGCGGTGGTGGGCCTGCTGCAGCCGGACTCGGGGATCTTCTCGCTCATGCACTGGCAGGCGGTGCTGATCGCCACCTGGCTCAAGCTGCGCGAGCAGGCGCCGGAGCGGGCGAACAGCTACTGGCGCGCGCACCACCACCTCGTCGGGCAGCGCTTCACCCGGGCGCGCGTGAAGGACTCGACGCGGCACTGGTTCGAGGTCAATCACATCGACTACCTGCGAGCCGTGGCGAAGGCCCTCCGACAGATGGAGCCGGCATCATGAGCTCGGTCGATATCTTCCGCTGGCGCGACTGGACGTCGCCGGTGCCGCCGGTCTCCCGCGAGGTGCTCACCTCGCAGCCCGTGGACGAGGCCGACGCCGGACGACCCCCGCTGCTGTTCGTCGCTGGCTACGCCCACGGGGCCTGGGCATTCGCGGAGAAGTGGCTGGAGCATGCCGCCGGGCGCGGGTACCCGGCCTACGCGATGAGCCTGCGGGGACACGGCGAGAGCGGGTCGGCCCCGAAGACCACGCTGCGCGCCTACACCCACGACGTCGTGCAGGTCGCGGCCCGACTGCCTCGCCAGTGTGTCCTCATCGGACACGGTGTGGGCGGGCTCGCCGTCGCGCAGGCGCTGGCCCGCTACCCGGCCCGGGCCGGGGTGCTAGTCGCCCCGGTCATCGGCGGCCTGCGCCTGGTCGGCACCGCCCTCGTACACAACCCGTTCGGCACCCTGCCGGCCCTCGTGGGCGCACCCGTACGGCTGAGCCGGCGGCAGCTGTTCGGGCGCGAGCTGACCGTGGGCGAGGCGCGGGACTACACCAACCGGCTCGGCGACCCGGACGCGCCGCGCGTGGTGTTCCAGCTCGCCCGGCGGCACCGGCCACCCCGACCGGTCGCCAACGCCCCCGTGCTGGTCGTCGGATCGCCCGACGACAAGGTCGTGCCGCGCGCGTCCCTGGAGTGGGTCGCCCGGCACTACGGCGGGGCACCGCTGCTGTTCCCCGGCATGGGCCACGACCTGATGCTCGACGCGCGCTGGGCCGAGCCCATCGACGCCATCCTCGACTGGCTGGAGAAGTTGTAATCCAGCGACCCGAGCCGGGGTTACACCCGGGCGCCCTGGTCAGGGTCGGGGTCGTCGTCGCCGCCGGGCCGCAGCCGCCACACCAGGGTGGCCGAGCCGCCGACGACCATGGCGAAGCCGACGAACATCGCCAGGCTCTCGGTGAAGAACGGCAGCAGCCGGGGCTGGAGGAACACGGCCAGCCCGCCGACCACGCCGATCACCGCGAGCACGGTGGGCAGCGCGGGGCGCGGCACCGGTGGCGGTTCGGGCGGGACGAACTCCCCGGGGTCGTCGGGCAGGTGGGCCCCGAACGTGTCGAGCGCGTCGAGCAGGGAGCCCTCCTCCGGCGCCCGCTCGGGTTCGCTTCGCCGCCGGTCGGGCCGGCTCGGGTGCGGCAGCCCCGTCCCGCTCTCGGTGCCATCCGGGCGACCCGTCACGGCGTCCGGGGCCGTGGTCACGCCCAGCCCCGCCACGATCTCCGCGAAGGCCCGGTCCACCTCCTCCGGCGAAGGCTCCTTCGGCCCGGTGCTGCGGGGGTTGGGGACGGCGCCGGTCGGGG
>JADGGF010000125.1 GCA_019690055.1 Micromonosporaceae bacterium | reverse complement strand
AAAGTGGTCGTGTCGTTGGGGCCGGTGGGTCGGCGGCGGTCTTAGGCTGACTCCCCGTGTCTGCCTCGTTCCCGTCGCTGCGGGCCTGGCAACGGCGCGCACTCGTCGAGTACCTACGGCGCAAGGACACGGACTTCCTGGCTGTCGCCACCCCGGGGGCCGGCAAGACGACGTTCGCCCTGCGGATCGCGGCGGAGTTGCTCGCCGACGGCACGGTCACGCAGGTCACGGTCGTCACCCCGACCGAGCACCTGAAGAACCAGTGGGCCAAGGCGGCGGCCGCCGTCGGCATTCCGCTGGACCCGACGTTCCGCAACTCGGACGGGTACACCACCTCCGACTTTCGCGGGGTCGTGGTCACGTACGCCCAGGTCGGGGTCGCGCCCATGGTGCACCGCCGGCGGACCATGGCCCGCTCCACGCTGGTCATCCTCGACGAGATCCACCACGCCGGCCACTCCCGCTCGTGGGGCGAGGGCGTCCGCATCGCGTTCGAGCACGCCACCCGTCGCCTGTCGCTGACCGGTACGCCGTTCCGGTCCGACGACAACCCGATCCCGTTCGTCACGTACGAACGCGGCCCCGACGGCCTGCTGCGCTCCCGGGCCGACTCGTCGTACGGCTACGGCGACGCCCTGGCCGACGGCGTGGTGCGGCCGGTGATCTTCCTGGCGTACTCGGGCGAGACGCGGTGGCGGACCTCGGCCGGGGAGGAGCTGGCCGTACGGCTGGGCGAGCCGGTCACCCAGGACGTCATCGCCCAGGCGTGGCGGACCGCGCTGGACCCGTCGGGTGAGTGGATTCCGCAGGTCCTGCGGGCAGCCGACGCGCGGCTGCGGGTGCTGCGCTCGGGCGACATCCCCGACGCCGGCGGTCTGGTGATCGCCACCGACCAGAAGGCCGCCCGCGCGTACGCCCGCCTGCTGGCCGAGCTGACCGGGGAGAAGCCGGTCGTGGTGCTCTCCGACGACGCCGGGGCTTCCCAGAAGATCGCCGACTTCTCGACGTCGAACCAGCGCTGGCTGGTGGCCGTCCGCATGGTGTCCGAGGGTGTCGACATTCCGCGCCTGGCGGTGGGCGTCTACGCCACGAGCGCCTCGACGCCGCTGTTCTTCGCCCAGGCCATCGGCCGGTTCGTCCGGGTGCGGCGGCCAGGGGAGACCGCGACGGTGTTCCTGCCCAGCGTGCCGCAGCTGCTCGGCCTGGCCAGCGAGATGGAGGCCCAGCGCGACCACGTGCTGGGGGTCAAGAAGGCGCGGGAGGGCTTCGACGACGACGCGGTGCAGCGAGCCCAGCGCACGGAGCAGGCCAGTGATGAGCTGACCAAGGGCATCGAGGCGCTCTCGGCCACTGCCGAGCTGGACCAGGTGATCTTCGACGGGGCGACCTTCGGCCTGCCTGTGCAGGCGGGTACTCCCGAGGAAGAGGAGTACCTGGGCCTGCCCGGCCTGCTCACCCCCGAGCAGGTGGCCATGCTGCTGGCCCGCCGCCAGGCGGAGCAGGCCGCCCGGGACCGCCGCCGGGCCGCGGCGGCTGCCTCCGCGTCCGCGGGGAGCCCGCCTCCGCCGCCACGGACGCTCAGCCCCGGGGAACGCCGCCTGATGCTGCGGCGGCAGCTCAACGCCCTAGTCGGGGCGCACCACCACCGCACCGGCATTCCGCACGGCAAGATCCACGCGGAGCTTCGTCGGATCTGCGGTGGGCCGGCCAGTGCCCAGGCCACGATCGAGCAGCTCGAGGCCCGCATCGCCGCCATCCAGTCGCTCTGACCGGCCCCCTCAGCGGCCCGGCCCGTCCAGAAAGTCACTTCCGGGGCACTGTCGGCTGCCTGGCGTGCCCTGAACGTCACTGTCTGGGACTCGATGGGGCCGGGCCCGGCGGGGGGCATCGGGCGCCCCCGGCTCAGGCCGCGTAAGACACGACGGGCGCCCACTCCGGGGCGCCCGTCGAACGTCGTACTGCCTCGTTTACTCGGCCAGGGGGCCGGCGTTGCGGGTCAGGTCGGTGCCGCGCCACTGGAAGCCCGGTACCGCGACTGCCTCCACCGCGATCTTGACGAGCTCTGGTGCGTACTTGTTGGCGTGGTGACCGCAGAAGACAAGCTCACCGCCGCCCGCGAGGACGACCCGCAGCTTGCCCGCAGCATTGCAGCGGTCGCACCGCTCCTCGGCCGCCGGGGGAGCCGTGGCCTCAGGCGGCGTGAGGGTGGGGGTCATCGCCTCCTCCTTCTCATCTGCTGGTCGTGGTCCGTGGGGGGTCTCCACTTACCACTCAACATCGGCTCCACTGACCGCGTTCCCGGCAGAGGTGGCGGCCGAGTCACACCGAGCCTAACCCGACCGGACCACCTCCTTCATCCGTGGGAGGGCCCGGTAGCCAGCGACGCGGGTCACAGTTTGGTGACGTTGTTCGGCACAACCGCCACCGAGGCAGGAAAGCGACAGACGGCGCGTTGTCGCAGGTCAGACAGGGTGCAGGTGCACGTGCAGCTACCCGTACGTCCGGCCCGGACGGGCGGTGACCGGGTGCTCGTAACCACCTGCGCCGATCGGGAATTCGGTCTATGGCCACCGATCTAACCGCCAGTGCGATCACGGGGCACTGTGACGAACGGATCAGCGCGGCCGGCCCGGTCGTGCCCCATGGCTGGCGGGCGCAGGGTCGGTCCACGTGCCACAGCCTCGGGCCGGTCTCCGCGCAGAGCTGGTTGAGCTCCGGGCAGGGTCGGTTCAGGCCCCTCCCGGCGCCGGTTCAGTCCAGTGCACGGCCGGTCCCTGGCGCCGGGCCAGTCCAGGCGACCCGGTCCGGATCAGTCCGGGGTTCCGCGTCGGATCAGTCGAGGTAATCCCGCAGGACCTGCGAACGGGACGGGTGCCGCAGCTTGCTCATGGTCTTCGACTCGATCTGGCGGATCCGCTCCCGGGTCACGCCGTAGACCTGGCCGATCTCGTCGAGCGTGCGCGGCTGGCCGTCGGTGAGCCCGAACCGCAACCGGACCACCCCGGCCTCCCGCTCGGACAGGGTCTGCAGCACCTGCTGGAGCTGGTCCTGCAGCAGCGAGAACGAGACCGCGTCGACCGCGACCACGGCCTCGGAGTCCTCGATGAAGTCGCCGAGCTGGCTGTCGCCCTCGTCGCCGATCGTCTGGTCGAGCGAGATGGGCTCCCGGGCGTACTGCTGGATCTCCAGCACCTTCTCCGGGGTGATGTCCATCTCCTTGGCGAGCTCCTCCGGCGTGGGCTCGCGACCCAGGTCCTGCAGCAGCTCGCGCTGGATGCGGCCGAGCTTGTTGATGACCTCGACCATGTGGACCGGGATGCGGATGGTGCGGGCCTGGTCGGCCATGGCGCGGGTGATGGCCTGACGGATCCACCAGGTGGCGTACGTGGAGAACTTGTAGCCCTTGGTGTAGTCGAACTTCTCGACCGCCCGGATCAGGCCGAGGTTGCCTTCCTGGATCAGGTCCAGGAACGCCATGCCGCGACCGGTGTACCGCTTGGCCAGCGACACGACCAGCCGGAGGTTCGCCTCCAGCAGGTGGTTCTTGGCCCGCTCACCGTCGCGGGAGATCCAATCGAGGTCGCGCCGCAGATCGGGGGGCAGCTCCTCGCCCTCCTCTTCGGCCTGGCGTAGCCGCTCCGCCGCATAGAGGCCACCCTCGATGCGCTTGGCCAGGTCGACCTCCTGCTCGGCGTTGAGGAGCGGCACCTTGCCGATCTGCTTGAGGTAGGCCCGGACGGAGTCGGCCGACGCCGTCAGCTCGGCGTCCCGCCGGGCCTGCTTGAGGGCCTCGGACTCCTCGTCGTCCCACTCGAAGTCGGCGTCGCTGCTGTCCGCCTCGGCGTCGGCCTCGGCCGCCTCGACCAGCTCGGCCGGCTCGTCGACGGTGACGTCCTCCAGATCAAGGGCGAGGTCGTCGTCGAGATCGACGTCCTCCAGGTCGATGTCGTCGAGCAACTCCGGGTCGGGCTTGATGGCGCCGCCGGACTTCTTCGCGGCCTTCGCCTCGGTCGCCGGCGCGCCCCCGGCCGGGGACTTGTCGGCTGCCGCTCCGGCGGCCTTCTTCGTCGAGGTCTTCTTCGGGGAGGACGATTTCTTCGCCCGGCTGGACGCCTTCGGCTTCGCGTTCCGGGCGCCCTCCTGAGCGGGCTCGGCGGCCGACGGCTCGGTGGCGGTGGGCGCCACCACGGCCGTGTCGCTGAGGGCCGTGTCGCTGGCCGCGTCGGCCATGGCCGCGTCACTGGCGGTCGGGTCGGAAACGGACCCCTCCGCGGTGCCGGCCGGGGCGGCCTCGACGACGGCGAGCTTCGCCTTCGACCGGCTGGACCGGGCCGAAGGGGTCGCGGTCGACGGCGTCGCGGCCGGCGTACCGTCCGCCTCGCCGGTGGCCGTGGTGTCCGGTTGGGCCACCTTGGCCGTCGTGCGGGACGAGGCGGTGGTCGCGGCACGGGCGGCGACTGCGGAGGGCCGGCGACCCCGCGCGGTGGCTCGGTTCCCGTCGGGCCCTGTCACCTGGTCTTGGTCAAGACGCCCGGCACCCTCGTCGTGGACACCGGGCTCGGTCACCTGCCGGACCACGTTTTTCTCTGTCACGTACGACCTTTCGTGGCGAGGTTGCGCTCCCGGTTCCCGTCTCGCCGGATCGGCCGCCCGTCCTGGGCCGCCGCCGGAATACGAGACCGGTTCGGCTATTGGGTGCTCCGCCTACGGTCCTGCCCGAGGCAGGACAGTGGGGCGGGCGTCTTGTGCCCTTGCGTCGGTGACCCTCAGACAGACACGCGGGCAGGCGTGAATTGTAGCGCCGCGCGGCGCGATCATCCGGCGACGCCGTGCGGGGCCGACCTGCGACAATGAGGTTCGCCCGGTCCGGGGACTCGTCGGCGGTTCGCCGCATCGGTGGAGAGGACGCGAGCGTGGCACAGGCTGACACCCCGTCAGGCCGACTAACGGCTGCGCCAGCCCAGGAGTTGCGCGCGGCCCCGTCGCCCCGCGAACTGCTGGAGCGGGCGGTGGCGGCGGCGCGGGAAGGTGCCGCGCTCGCTCGGCAGTACCGCGCCACCGGGCTCGGTGACATCGCCACCAAGAGCACGCGCACCGACATCGTCACGGCCGCCGACCGGGCGGTGGAGGCCCTGATCGCCCGCCTGCTGCTCGACGGCCACCCGGACGACCGCCTGCTCGGCGAGGAGAGCGGCGAGTCCGCGCCGGCCGGTCCGGAGGCGGCGTACCGGGTTCGCTGGATCGTGGACCCGATCGACGGAACGGTGAACTACGTGTACGGGCTCCCGAACGTCGGGGTGTCGGTCGCGGCCGAGGTGGACGGGCGGGTGGTCGCCGGTGTCGTCCACAACGTGGCCACGGGCGAGGAGTGGACGGCCGTCCGGGGCGGCGGCGCCTGGCGCAACGGCGTACGGCTGACCGGTTCCCAGGTCACGTCCCTCGACCTGACGTTGGTGGCGACCGGCTTCGGCTACGACGCGGCCCGGCGGGCCCACCAGGCCGCGGTGCTGTGCGGCGTGATGCCGCGGGTGCGCGACATCCGCCGGATGGGGGCGGCGTCGTTGGATCTGTGCGCGGCCGCGGAGGGCCTGGTGGACGCGTACTTCGAGAAGGGGCTCGCCCCGTGGGACCTCGCCGCCGGCGGCCTGATCGCGCAAGAGGCGGGGTTGCTGGTGACCGGCCTGCGGGGTGCCCCGCCCGGGCCGGACATGGTGCTGGCCGCCCCACCAGCCGTGCACGCCGAGCTGCACGACCTGCTCGTGGCGCTCGACGCCGATGGCGGACCCTGACGGCCGACGCCCTCCACTCTGGACGGACGTGGCCGGCGTCCGGCCATGACGGAACGATCGGGCTCAGGCGGCGCAGGTGCCGTCCGGCGGCTGGGGTTGGCCGAGCTCGGCGATACGCTGGTTCACCTCGGTCTGGGTGGTGAGCTGCTGGAAGTCCGCGCCCAGGATCAGGTCGACCTCGGGTCCCTGCTTGTCCTTGTCGAACCTCGGGTCGTACTCCCCCTCCAGGAAGTACGCGCTGACCAGCCAGGCCGCCCCGACGCCTTCGGGCCCGAAGATGATGTACCCCGCCAGGGTGTAGGGGCCACCCTCCGGCACCCCCTCCATCGTGTTCGTGGTGAACCCGCGGTTGGCCAGCTCGTTGCTGATCTGCTCGGCGAGCCCGGTTCGGTCGGTGCCGTTGTAGACGTTGACGGTCACCTGCTCCTCGTCGGGCACGTCGACATTGACCCGGATCTGGCCCGGCTCGCACGGGTCCTGCGGCGGCATTAGCTGGGAGTCCCGGTTGATGGCGGTCACCACCACGACCCCCGCCGTCACGAACAGGACGGCGACGAAGATCATCGCGCGCACCCGCGGAAAACTCATGCTCGTCGCACCCCTGCTTCGCTGAAAGAAACCGGACTCCACGAAGTAAGACGCCTGGCGTTCGGACCCGGTGTCCCGAGGGTAACGAAGACGACAACGGCACGTGGGACGGCACACGCGTCAGCGGGGTGTAATCTCGCCGTCCGTCGGCGGGCCGTACGTCATCGTGGCTACCGTGACCCGTGTCCCGGACCGGGCGGGACCGCAGGCCGTTTTCCGCGCACCTGTCGGCTCGATCACACCGGGAACAATCCCGAGCGCGTCAGCGTAGGTACTTCGGCCCCGCAACCGGTAAGGTACGCCGCCAGCGTCGGGCGCAGTGGTGCGCCGTCGGGGTGGCGAGCGAGTCAAGACATGTTCGTGGGAGTGTGACAGCGACAATGGCGACCGACTACGACGCGCCGCGGCGCGACGAGGTCGACCTCGGCGCGGACAGCATCGAGGAGCTCAAGTCCCGGCGGGCCGACGCGCAGTCGGCGAGCGTCGACGTTGACGAGATCGACGTTGCCGAGGGCTTCGAGCTGCCCGGCGCGGAGCTCGCCGACGAGGAGCTCACCGTGAAGGTGCTGCCCATGCAGGCCGACGAATTCCGGTGTTCCAACTGCTTCCTGGTGCGTCACCGCAGCCAGCTCGGTGCCGAGCGCAACGGGGAGCTGATCTGCAGCGAGTGCGTCTGACCTCTCGGCGCGCTGCCCTCTAGGCGGGCTGGACTGCGTGCGCCACACTCGGCGGACAGGTCGACCCCGGAGGCAGGGCATGGTCAACAAGCGCTGGTCGATATGGTCCGGCACACGTGCGGCACGCAGCGAGCCCGGCGGTACCTCGCCGGGCTCGGGTGTATCGAGATCCGACGCTCAGGGCCAGCCTGACGCTGAGGGTCTCGTCGGCGACGGGGCCGTCGGTCCGATCGTGCCCGGCGACGCCGCCGCCGACGAGGCCACGGCCGACGCGGTCGCCCAGCTGACCCGGGCCGACCTGCCGGCCGCCGAGAAGCGGCGCGCGTTACGGGACATCGCCGCCGCGCTGCGCGCCCGCGGCATGCCGTCCGTGCTCAAGGCCAGGACGCTCATGGCCTGGGTCGGGGACGCGTTGGTTGACGTCGCCCCGCGCGTGCCGCTGCGCGACCTGGCCACCCTGCGGGCGCACCATCCGGGACTGACCGATGACCAGATCGCCGACCGCCTGATTCGGAACGCGGCTCGCGCCAGCGCCGGCATCGGTGCGGTCGGGGGCGGCGTGACCGCCGTCCAGTGGGCGGTACCCCCCGCGCTGCTCAGCGCCCCGGTCGTGCTCGCCGCCGAGACGGTGGCGGTCGTCGCCGTGGAACTCAAGCTGATCGGGGAGCTCCAGGAGCTCTACGGCCAGGCACCGCGGGTGCCGATCGCCCAGCGGGCCCTGAGCCTGCTGCAGGCGTGGGCGGCCCGCCGGGGCGTCAACCTGCTCGTCCCCGGGCGCAGCGTGGCCGCCGTGCTCAGCACCGCCGCCCGGCACGAGCTGCGGGATCAGTTGCTGCGCCGGTTCGGGCGCAACCTGACCACACTCGGACCCCTGTTGACCGGGGCGGTCGTCGCCGCGTTCCTCAACCGGCGGGCGACCCTCAAGCTCGCCGCCGCGATCCGCCGCGACCTGGCCCGGCGTCGGCCGATCGAGCCACCATCCTCGTGATCCGTGTTCGGCCGCGTGGCCGTGCCGCTAGGCGGCGCTCGGTGTCCGGGCCGGCGCGCGCAGGGCCGCGGCGAGGCGCTCGGGGTGGCGGCTGCTGATGAACCAGTACGGGGTGGGGTCGTCGGGGTCGACGAGGTCCACCCGCACCCCACCGGAGATCCACGGGCGGGTGATGACGAACGCGAGCGGGTCGGCGTCCGGGCCGAGCAGGTCCCGTCGGGCCGCCGCGTCGATGACCGTGACCTCGCCGATCACCGACCGGGGGAGGTGCGCGTCATCCACGTGCAGGTGGTCAGCATCGATCGATATTTTGATGCGGGACAGGGCCCCCACGCCGGCCAGGGCCAGGGCGCCGGCCACGACGTAGGTCACCGGGTGACGCAGCGCGGGCGCGCCGAGCGCGAGCTCGGTGGCGGCGAACGCCGCGGCCGCCACCGCCGCCGGCCACGCCCACCACGGCGCGCTGAGGCGTTCCCGGTAGACAATCCCTGGGGCCACGAGAGCAGGGTACGGTGGCCCACCGGCGCACCGCATGCCGACGCTGCCCGCCCCGCGTCGGAGGGGACCCCCGAGTCAGGAGGAATGAGTGGGACAGGAACCACAGACCGTACGCGTCGCCATCCGGCGGCTCGATCCGGACCTGCCCCCGCCGTCGTACGCCCACGAGGGTGACGCCGGCGCGGATCTGTACGCGGCGGTCGACGTGGAGCTCAAGCCGGGCGAGCGCGCGCTGGTGCCGACCGGGGTCGCGATCGCCCTGCCCGTCGGGTACGTGGGTCTGGTGCACCCGCGGTCGGGGCTCGCGGCGCGGTTGGGGGTGACGGTGCTCAATGCCCCGGGCACGGTCGACGCCGGGTACCGCGGCGAGATCATGGTGAACCTCATCAACCACGATCCGCGGACGAGCGCCCTCATCCGGCGGGGCGACCGGATCGCGCAGCTTGTCGTACAGCGCGTCGAACGGGCAGACTTTTCTGAGGTGACCGAGCTGCCCTCCTCCACCCGGGGGACTGGAGGTCACGGGTCCACCGGAGGTGTGGCGGCTCTGCAGGGCAGCGCCCCGGCGGCCGGTACAGAGAGGGAGTTGCGGTGATCTTCTCGCGCAAGGGCCGGGGCCGGCGCGACGAGCGGAGCCGGCGCGAGGAGCGGGCCCGCACACACTGGATGGCCGAGATCAGCGACGGCTGGCGCGATCCGTCCGCTCGGGAACCCGAGCCGTTGGAGACCCCTGAGTTCGGGCCGTACGACGTCGCCGTCGCCCCGGATGACGGGGTGCCCCGCGTCGATCTGGGTTCGCTGCTGGTGCCCAACCTGCCGGACACCCCCGTGCAGGTCGAGGCCGCACCCAACGGTCAGATCGTGCGGGTGCAGCTCGAGCACCAGGGCAGCCGGCTACAGCTGGCCGCGTACGCCGCGCCCCGCAGCGAGGGCATTTGGGACGAGGTGCGCGAGGAGGTCCGCACGGCGCTGCTGCGCAGTGGCGCCAAGGTGGTCGAGGTCGACAGCGACTACGGCCCGGCCCTCGCGGCCACGCAGGGGGGCACCGGCGGCACACCCGTCGTCGAGACCCGTCACCTCGGCATCGATGGTCCGCGATGGTTCGTGCACGCGGTCTTCATCGGCCCCGCGGCCAACGACCCGAGCAAGGCACCGTCGTTGTGGTCGGCGCTGCGCGGGCTGGTCGTCAATCGGGGCAAGGAGGCGCGGCCCGTCAAGGAGCTGCTGCCGCTGCGGCTCCCCGCCGAGATCGCGGCCCGGCTCGCCGAGATGGCCGCCCGACAGGCCGCCGCCGCTCAGGCTGCCCAGGCCGCGCAGGCACGGGCCGCCCAGGGCGCCCAGCAACCGACCGCTCAGCAACCGACCGCTCAGGTCGCGCCACCGGCGTCCGCCGGAACCGCCCAGCCGCAGCCCACCCCCGCCCCGGCCGCGCCCGCGGTAGCC
>JADGGF010000124.1 GCA_019690055.1 Micromonosporaceae bacterium | reverse complement strand
GGTGCTGGCCGGGGCACTCCGGTAGACGCTGTAGCTGTTCGGGTTAATGCTGGCCACCTCGAAGCCACCGCCGAGCGAGACCTCGGTGCGGCGGTCGCAGTCTGCCCGCACCACGGTGTTAACCCCGTTGAGTGCGGTGCCGGAGGCGCCGACGATCCGGTGCGCCAGCGTGCTCGCTGCGTCGGTAGGGAAGGTCATGCAGACGACGGTCGACACGACCATCACCGTCTGGTCCGAGTAGGTCGAGACGAGCCACCCGTTGCCCAGGGGGCCGTTGGAGAACACGGTGTAGGCGACCGGGTTAATGCTCGCGACGACGTACCCGCCTCCGGTGGCGACCTCGCCCGGCCGGCAGGTCGGGTTGGCGCTGTAGATGCCGCCGGCGGTGACTGTGCCGACGACCGTCGCGACACGCCGGATGAGAAGCGGGTCCCCCACCACTTTGCGCAGGCACACGACGTGCACCGCGAAGTCGACGTGCCCGAAACCGCCGTCGAGGAAGATCTGGGCCACCCACCCGTTGCTGGTCGGTTCGCTGCCGAGCACGGTGTACGCCGATGGATCCGTGGTTCCCCGGACGTCAAAGCCACCGCCAGTGGCGACCTCATCGCTCGCGCACTGCGCTTGGAGGGCTCGGTGCGTCGGGCCGTCAACGCCCTCCACCACGGTGACGACCCGCCGCTCGTAGAGCACCGCCGGTGGGGCCGCCGCTGCCGAGCTGGCCACAGCTACCGGCGTCGCCATGATGCCGACCAACGTCGCCGCCAGCAGCGGCCGCAACCATGCGCGCATCCTGCCCTCCCGAGGTCAGCGTGTGGGCCGTCGCCGCCAGTGTCAGGTCGCTGCTTCGGAAAATCTTCGTGTGAGGTTCAGCAATCCTGAGCCCGGTCACCTCGGGTTCGGCCAGCACCGCGGCGGGTTACGCGAGAGGGCTGGGCATCCACACGTACGCCCATGATCCGCCGACGCGAGACACCCAGTCCATGGACGGGCGAACGCGGGCCACTGGATACCTCGCCGGATCGGGCAGGTCCAGCTGGAGGTCGGCCCCGGTTGCGACGAGTTCCTTCTCCAACCACCGGAGCGCCTCCTCACCCGTCCGGGGCGGTTCATCGTCAACGAGCAACGCCGGCAGATCGTTCGTGCCCAACCGCGTCCACGTGTCCCGCCAGTGCTGTAGGCGGCGCCAGGCCGCCGTGGTGATCGGCGCGCCGCTGGCGCTGACGGCGTATCCGTAGTCACGCAACGGCGACGAGCGCGACCGTCCCCTCAGAATCGGGCCGGCCAGGAGCTTGCGCAGGACCTCCGGACTGCCGATGTCCAGGCCGTGAAGCCAGTACGCGACAAAGAGCAGCCGACGAACGTCCGCGCCGACACCGGCCTCGTAGCCCTCCGCGTACGCCGAGACGGCCGCCTCGGTCCGGCAGACCACAGGAGGCAGCGTCCACGGCAGCAACTCACCCGGCAGCAGGAGACGTTCCAGCGCAGCCATCTGCTGGTCGATGACGGCGCGGGTGGCCGGATCGACAGGTCGGCCGGTCGCCCCGATCTGCGCATCGGCTTGGACGGCCCGCCAGTCGACGTCGATGCCCGCCACAGCGAGGGCGTCGACGCGCCGGCTGGCCAGGTAGCACTGCGGTGACGTGAAGTCCGCGTAGAGAACCGCAGGCATGATCCACCTCGACATCAATCGTCACCACGGTTACCACGAGTCTATCGTGACAACAGCCCAGCATCGATGTCTTGGCTGCCACAGGATCACCGCACCACTCCGCTGTACGTTTTTACGAGCGCATCATATAAAATGCGGCTCATGGCCTACGTCATCAGCGAGCCGTGCGTCGACGTCAAGGACCGGGCCTGCGTCGAGGAGTGCCCGGTCGACTGCATCTACGAGGGCGGCCGCAGCCTGTACATCCACCCGGACGAGTGCGTCGACTGCGGGGCCTGCGAGCCTGTGTGCCCGGTCGAGGCGATCTACTACGAGGACGACCTTCCCGAGCCGCTACGGCCCTACGGGGCCGACAACGCGGCGTTCTTCACCCAGATCGGTCCCAGCGGGGTTTCGCTGGGCTCACCCGGCGGGGCGGCGAAGGTGGGACCGCTCGCGTACGACGCGCCGTTGGTGGCCAGCCTGCCGGTTCGGCCGCAATGACTCGTCCCGCTTGGTCGACCGCGGGCGACCGGGACCGAGCGGCCGCGTTGGATCGCCCGCTCGAGGAGCTGATCGCCCGGCGCGGCGGCGACGAGTTGAGCATCGCGGACCTCGCGGAGCGGCTACGCGAGTTCGTCGATGCGTACCCGGAGTTTGAGATTCCGGTGGACCGGCTCGCCACCTGGCTGGCGCGCCTCCCCGACGACGACTGACTCGCGTTCTTCCAAATCGGTCGTGCAACGATGGGCGACATGACGGTGTCGGAACTGGTGGGCGGCGACCAGGGCGCTGGCGCGACGCTGGGCGAGAGCCGGGCCCGGGTGCTGGCGGTGCTGCAGGATGCCGGCGGCCCCTTGGGTGTGGGGGAGGTCGCCTCTCGCGTGGGGCTGCACGCGAACACCGCCCGGTTTCATCTCGACGGACTCGTGGAGAGCGGCCTGGTCGACCGGTCGACGGAGGAGCGGGCGCAACCGGGCCGGCCACGCGTTCTCTACACGGCCAGACCCGGAACGGCGCGGGTAGGGCGGCGCAGCTACCGGCTGTTGGCCGAGATCCTGGCGAGCTACGTCGCGGCCGGGGTGCCCCAGCCGACCCGGGCGGCGAGGCGGGCCGGGCACGCCTGGGGCCGATTCCTCGCCGACCGGCTGCCCCCGTTTGGCCGCGTCGACGCGGCCGCCGCGACCAAACGGCTGACCGGCACGCTCGCCGAGATCGGATTCGAACCCGAGGCGGTCACCGCCGGACGTCAACGGCGGATCCTGTTGCACCACTGCCCGTTCCGGGAGGTCGCCGAGGCGCACCGCGACGTGGTCTGCTCCATCCACCTGGGACTCATGCAGGGCCTGCTAGCCAGCATCGACGCCCCCATCGACGCCGAGCGCCTCGAGCCATTCGTCCAACCAAACCTGTGCATCGCACATCTCACCGGTCGTCCGGCGGAATCGGTCAGACCCCGGACGGGCTCGGTGATCTCATGAGCCCGTGGCAGGCGCAGCCGGAAGCGGCGGCAGCGAGGGCCACCGTCGACGGGTTCTGGGCGGCGGCCTGCACGTCGGCGAGCATCTGCTCCCGCTGAGCCCGGTCGATGAGTCGGCCCCGCGTGACCACGGCGTGGATGCGGGTGGTGTTGGTGATGTCGTGCAGCGGGTTGGCGTCGAGCACCACAAAGTCGGCGGCCTTGCCCGGGGTCACCGTCCCGTGCTGGTGCTCGATGCCGAGGCACCGGGCGGCATCGCGGGTAGCGGCCTGGATGGCCCGCATCGGCGTCAACCCGGCCTGCACGAGGTTCGCGAGCTCGTCGTGCAGGCTGAAACCGGGGAGGACGTACGGGTTGTTGCAGTCCGTTCCGGCGAGCAGCGGCACACCGGCCTCCTCCATCGCCCCGACCAGGGCGACCTGCGAGTCCAGGAATCGCCTCTGGATTTCGATCTGCTCCGGGGTCTTGGGTGCGAAGATCGCGTGACGTTCGGCCCACGGCTGTCGATAGGCCTCGGGGATGTACACCAGGCGCGGATCGTCGTCGAAGGTGCCCAGCGGGGAGTTCACCATGCGCAGCGTCGTGATCGTCGGCACCTGCCAGGTCCCGTTGCGGCGCAACAGATCGAAGAACGGCTCCGCCGTCGCCGGGTCGTACAGCTCGCTCGCCTGCCAGTCGAGTTCGGTCATGAAGTAGTAGTAGGCAAATGGATCGACCAGTGGCGTCTGGGCGATCAGGGCGTTCATCGCGTCACGCTGACGGCTGACCGCCACCGGGATGCCCAGCAGATGCTCCACTGTGTGCTGACCCGACCGGGAGGCCGTTTCGGCGGTCACGAGATAAGGGATATGACCCGAGACCGTCATGCGTTCCCGGCGGGCCACCTCGATGACGTCCCGGTACAGCGGCGGGGTCAGGTGGGAGTAGACCTTGACAAAGTCGCCGCCGTCCCGGCTGATCTGCCGGACCGCCGCCTCCACCTCGCTGCGGCTGTGGACGATGATGTCGTTGCCCCCGAGGAAGCTGGCCGGCCCGTCCACGATCGGCCCGGCCGCCACCATCCGCGGGCCGACCAGCGTGCCGGCCTCTATGCGGGCGCGGGTAGCCCGTACGTCCGGGCCGCCGCGCATCTCGCGGATCCCGGTGATCCCGTTGGCGATGTACAGAGGCGGGAAGATCGCTTCGTCGACGATGTTATGCGTATGCATGTCCCAAAGGCCGGGGATGACGTAGCGGCCTCGCAGATCGACGATCGGCACGCCCGCTGGGCGGGGTAATCCGCCGCCGTGGTGGATCCCGACGATGCGGTCACCGATCACGACGATCGTGGCGTCGGGCCGGGCCGGCGCGCCCGTGCCGTCGATGAGCGTGGCATTGGCGAAGATGGTCATAGGGGGATTGGTGCCCCCTGGCGCACCGGCGGCCGGGGCGGCGAGCAGCCCGGGCGCGATCGCCGCCGCCGTCACCCCGAAGCCGCCCAGCGACAACCACCGGAGGAACTCTCGCCGGCTCACATCCGACTCGAACATCGACTTCACCTCAATCAGGACAGTGGACGTTGCAGGATTGGGACTCAGTGGCCGCGCAGCACCTTGGCCGCGATCGCCGGGGCGAAGAGGCGCTGGGGCGGGTCGATGAGGTTGGCCACCCGCAGGAACGCCTTGCCGACGGCGCCATCCCGCGCCGCGACCCGGTGCACCCGGGCGATGTACCAGTTGAGGAACCGGACCGCTCGAGTGCGCCGGCCCTGCACATGCGGGAAGCGCAGGTCGGCCGTGACCGCAACGCTCCAGGGGATGGCGACGATCTTCGCGGCGCGGGCGAAAAAGCGCTTGGCCAGCCCGCGGCGGCCCCGGGCCAGGCAGTCGCGCAGCGCCAGGGCCTCGACCGCGGCGGTGGTCATGCCCTGGCCGTAGGCGGGGTTGAGCGCGCAGATGGCATCGCCGATGACCAGGAATCCCTCGGGGAAGCGGCGTAGCTTGTCGTAGCGGCGCCAGGTGCTGGGCCCGATCCGCATCCGGCGGGGCGCCTCCACGACCGGCGCCTCCGCGATCGCCTGGTGGATGTCGGGCCTGGGCAGCCGGGCGGCCCACTCCACATAGGACTGCGCATCGGTCGGCGCCTCGTCGCCCATGCCGTACAGCGTGACCATCCATTGGTCGTTCTCTACGGCGAGAACGACGCCACCGCGCGGGTTCGCCAAGGTCGCACCGACGACCGCGGCGATGCCGTCGTAATCGTCAGGCTTGCGTTCGAACGTCGCCGAGACATAGACCAGACCCGGGTCGATCTTCTCCTCGGTGGGGGCCTCGTAGCCCAACTCGGCCAGCCAGGTTGGACCCCGGTTGCTGCGGCCCGTGGCGTCAACGACCAGGTCCGCGGCCAGGACGGTCTCCTCGCCGCTCGCCAGGACCCGCAGCCCATTGACCCGGCCCGCCCTCCGCCGCGTCGGCGAGGTACCGGAGCCGTTGCCGGCAGCGACGAGACCGAGGGCCTCGGTGTTCGGCCGCAGCGTGACCCCGGGCAGCGCCGTGACTCGGTCGCGGACGTACCACTCCAGCAGCGGCCGGGTCGCAACGAGGCACAGCATGTCGGCGAAGTCGCGGCGCATGGGGTGGCCGTCGTTGATCCAGGCGGCGTCGCGCTGGATGTCGGCGGCGACGGCGCCGTGGCGGCTGACGAGCTCCTCGGTGAGTCCGGGAAAGAGTTCCTCGAGAATCTCGCGGCCCCGGGCGAGCAGGCCGTGCGCGTGCCGGCCCTGCGGAACGCCTCGACGGGCGATCGGCTCGTCCGGGAGCGCGTCCCGGTCAACCACGGTGACCTGGGCGAACGTTTCGGCCAGGACCCGGGCCGCGAGCAGCCCGGCCATGCTGGCCCCGACGACGATCGCGTGTCCCGAGCGCTGGACCGGCGGCGTAACCATGGTGTCTCCTTAGGGGATGTGCCCCTGGGGGGCGATGCGGACATGGACACCGTGCACGGGCCCACTTGTCGCGGACTTGCATCCGTCTAGTTGGTCACGGCGCAGGCGGGATCGGGTGGCTGGCGATGAAGAGCTGGTCCGGGTCGACCGCCGACCGGATCTTCCGGAGCCGGTTCCACGCATCCGGGTCGAATCCAGCCTCGACATCGCCCTGGTCAGCGGTGAGGCCCAGGTAGCGGCGCCTCGTCGCGAACGGGGCCATCGCCGCCAGGACCCGCCGCACGTCGTCAACGCCGTCGGTCTCGTTCTCCTCGGACGCGGCGACGAGCAGGAAGCTTCCGTCCACATGGGATAGAGCACCACCAGCCGGATCGGGGCGGGCCAGGGCGCCGCCGAGCTGGCGAAGCTCCGCCGTACGCAGTGTGGTGCCCGACCCGGGACCGGCGGTGGTGAGGAAGGCATCCACGGCGGCCGGGCCCAGCTCACCGAGCAGGACCGAATCCAGTCTGAGCGCCCGGGGCCCCTCCGGCTCCAGGCGCAGGCGGAGCAGGGCGGCCGGGGTGACGGCCGCGAAGGTGTCGACCTCGGGGCGCAGAGCCCGCAGTTCGGCCAGCACCGGCAGCGCCGGTCCGAGGATCGCGCCATCGATGACGACCAAGCGCCGGCCGCGCAGCTCGAGCGGGGCGACCTGCGACATCCGGGTGATGCGCAGCGACGTGGTGACCGTCTCGGGGGCGTTCGTCGCCCAGGCGATCCATCGGGGCAGGATGGACTCGGCCCGGGTCCAGTCCCAGGCCAGCAGACCTGCGTGCACCTCGCCGACGGCGTGGAGCGCGAACTCGAGCCTGGTGGCGATCCCGAAGTTCGCCCCGCCACCGCGCAGCGCCCAGAACAGGTCGGGATCGTGTTTGGCGTCGGTGCGGACCTGGGTGCCGTCCGCCGTGACCAGCTCGATCGCGGTGACGTTGCTCGACTGCAATCCGAAACAGCGCCCGTACCAGCTCAGACCGCCGGAGAGCGAGTAGCCGGCCACACCCACGTCGGGCGCGATCGGGTGCAGCGCGGCGAGCGGCGACAACCGCTGCACGACGTCCGCCCACAGCATGCCGGCGCCCACCCGGGCCCGCTGGGCGCGGCGGTCCACGCCGACACCGGTCATGGCGGCGGTGCGCACCAGCACGGCGTCACTCAACGCGCCGAGCGCGGCGGCGTGATGACCGGTCCCTTGTGGAGCGACGCGCAGCCCGACCGAGCGGGCGGCCCGCACGACGGCGGCGACCTCCGCCGCGTCGGCCGGGTAGGCGACGGCGGCGGGTCGCTGATCGGCGGCCGTGTTCCATGCCCCGCGCGCCAAGTCGTAGGCGGGGTCGCCGGGAAGGTGGACGGCGCCGCCGCACAGTCCCCGCAGTGCCATCGCGGCCGACGATCGCTGCACCGTACCTCCCGTTGCCGTGCCGCCTTGGGAGCACAGTGCCCGTTCGTGGTTGCTGCTGACTTGATGGTCACTGAACGACGTCGAGCCGGGACGCGAGAGCTGAGCGCAGCCCGTGGGCGCCGCACCGATCGGCGAGGTCGTACGCCTGCTGCAGCAGCGCCCTGCCATCGGCCGTGTGCTCCCCGAGCGCGGCGAGCGCGCGGGCGTACTCAAGCCGGGCCCGGCTTCCGGCCAGCAGCTCGACGGCCGCCCGCAGGTGGTCCGCGTCCGCCGTGATTTCGCCGAGCATGCGCAGCGTGCGCCCGACCCGGTCAGGCATTCCCCAGGCCCGGGCCGCCTGCAACTCCTCCTGGAGTAGCGCCACGGCCTGGGCCTGGTCGCCGAGCCCGGCCAAGGCTCGGGCGCGCAGCGAGCGCTCGCCTCGCCACACCGGATTGCGGGTCACCTGGAGGACCGGGTCGATGGCATCGAGGGCGTGCAGCGCCTCCTCGTACCGGCCCTCGGCGATGAGAAGGCTGGCGTCGACCTCGCCGAACAGGCGAATGCCGTCCCCGAACCGCAGCGAGTCTCGGATCTCCTCGAGTAACGTCCGCGCGCCGACCAGGTCGCCCTGGTCGGCCCGGATGCCGATAGCGAACAACTCCGGGTACGGCAGCCCAATGCTGGGACCCCAGATACGCCACGACTGCTCGTTCGCCAGCGTCACGGACTCCAGCGCCGCCGGCAGGTCACCCCGATCCCACTCGACGTAGCCGCGCCACACATGCGTGACGATCGCGGCGAACGCCGATCCCCGCTGATGCGCGCGGGCCAGGCTCTCCTCCCACACCGGCATCGCGTCCTCGCCGGCCATGTGCAGCACGAGGCCCGCGACCACCCACAGCAGGCCAGTATCGACCTCCATGAGCGTGCCGCCGGCGAGGGCAAATCGGGCCAGTTCGACGGCGCGATCCCGGTCGGTGCCATCGAGCATCGCCTCCCAGGCGAGCGTGGCGGCGAGCATCCGAGCGCCCGGTCCCTCGCCGACGATGACCGGATCGCCCACGCGCCACACCTGAGGATCGATGCCGTGCAGGTAGCCGGCGATGCGCCCGAGCGCCCGTAAGCCTTGGCGTTCGTCGACCAGCTCGTCCGGCAACTCGTCGACGGCGCGGGCAGCGAAGGTGGTGGCCTCACCGGGTGAGCCGGCGAACACCAGCGCGCGGGCCAGCATCTGCGCGATCTCCGCCCGCTGCGGCGGATCCACGATGAGCTGGTATGCCTCGCGCAGGTGGATGACCGCCACCCGACCATCCGCCATGGCCTGTAGCCGGCCCAGCTCCAGGAGGATGCCGGTCCGCGCCTCGGGCGCCGGCGGCTCCGCCATGGCGCGGTCGAGGTAGCGGGTGGCGGCGTCGGGCGCACCGCGGTCGGCTGCGGTCGTCGCCGCCGCCCGGAGCACCTCGACCACCCACTGGGCGCCTCGATGGGGGACCTGCAACAGATGCGCGGCCACCTGCTCGGCCGGGGCCCCGGTGTCCCGCAGGATGCGGGCGGCTCGCTCATGCTGCAGTTGTCGCTGGCCCGGCGGCAGGTCGCGGTACACGGCGTCGGCCACGAGCGGGTGGACAAAGGACAGTGGATATGCGTCTCGCAGTACCTCGGCGCGAGCGAGGGCGGCGACCACCGTGGCGGTCTCGTCCTCGGGGAGCCCGGCCAACGTGGCGACCGTCGGCAGCGCGGCGTCGTCGCCCAGGATGGCGATCGCCCGAGCCACGGCGGTCGCAGCCGCAGGCATGCGGCCCAGCCGCATCAACACCAGGCTGGAGATCGCTCGGGAGCCGATCGCGGTCACATAGTCGGCGTGCGACGCGTCCGGGGTCACGGTCTCGGCCTGCAGGGCCCGCAGCAGCTGCCGCAGCAGCAGCGGGTTGCCGGAGGTGGTGCGGTAACACGCGGTGATGAAGGCCGGGTCGGCGTCGGCGTGCAGCCGCGTGCGTACGAGCGCGGCGACGCCACTGGCAGTGAGCGGACCCGGGCGCATCAGAACTGTCGCCGGGTCGTGGGCCAGCTCGGCCAGAAGTACCTCGTCCTCGTGGACCTCGCCCGTACGTCGGGTCGCCACCACGATCACCGGCAGCTCCTCGATCCGCCGCACGAGGTAGGCCAGGAAACGCAACGAGCCGCTGTCGCACCACTGCAGATCATCGACGGCTATCAGTAGCGGCGCTCGGGCCGAGAGGTTCACCGTGAGCCAGTACAGGCCGTGCAGGGTCGCGAGGCTGGTGTCCGAACGCGACGGTGCCGGACCCGCCAGGTCGAACACCGGCGCCGCCGACGTTGCCGCTCCGGTCAGGACGGCCTGGGCCGTGGTCGGGTCGGCGACCACAGACTCGAAGAGCTGACGTACGGCCCCAAACCCGTACTCCTTCTCGAGCTGGCTGCCGCGGGCGGTCACGACCCGCAGGTCGAGTCCGGCCGCCACCCGTCGGGCCTCGGCCAGCAGGCGGCTCTTG
>JADGGF010000123.1 GCA_019690055.1 Micromonosporaceae bacterium | reverse complement strand
ACGACCGGTAGCTCCGTCTCGTGGGCGCGTACTTGTGTAAAAGAGACAGCGCCGGACGACCGGGACGCTCCCCGGGACGACCGGGGCGCTGGGCCGGCATCTGGGACGGGTTCGGCCGGGGCATCGACGCCGGGCTCGGCCGAGGTGGGATCGACGCCGGGTTGGGCCGAGGCATACCGGGCGGGGTCGGCCGCGCCGCGGGCGGAGTCGGCCGCGCCCCCTGGGTGATACCGAACGGGTTGTTGCCGCCGGGGCGAGCCACCCGCGCCGGTGTCGGTCGCGGACCCGCCGGGGGAGCCGGAGTGGCGGTGCCACCCGGACCCGCGGTCGGGCCGGGACGCGGCGGAGCGGGTTGGGGGGCCTGGGTCCGCGCCTGAGCGGCCCGGACGGCCGCCTCCTGCTCAGCCTTCAGCGCGGCCGCACGCTGCTCGGCGGCGGCCACCTCAATCTCATGGGCACTGGTTGGGCGCAGCTCCGGCGGTGGTCCGGGGACCGGACCCTTCTTGCCGGCCGCCTTGGTCGTCTCGCCCGCCTTGCCGCGCGGCGGCGTCGGCTTCGCGGCTGTGCCGGCCGCGGCACCGTTGGCGCCCGTGGGGGCCGCCGCAGCGGCGGCCGCGGCGGCGGCTTCCATCGCCGCCCGCAGCCGTCGAGCCACCGGCATCTCAACCGTGCTCGATGCGGACTTGACGTACTCGCCCATCTTCTGCAGTTCGGCGAGAACGGTCTTGCTGTCTACCCCGAGCTCCTTGGCGAGCTCGTGTACGCGGGGCTTGCCTGCCACTACTCTCCTCATCCCGAGGCCGGCGGGCGCAGTCCCCGCTCGACCTCACCTCAGCGCAGCTTGCGAGCCGAGCATTCGCCGCTGCGGCACGTGAACGCTGCTCATGGCTGCGTGTTCATCGGGTGCTCATGTCGGTCGTGTCCTACTTTGGTGGCCGGGTGGGCGGAGCCCACCGACGGTTCCCCTGTCTCCCCAGCGCTGGCGCCGGCCGGTGACCGCTGGGCGGTCACGTACGACGTCAGTGCGCTGGTGTCCAGGACCCCGGCCACGCGCAGTGCCCTGCTGAAGGCCCGGCGCCTCTCCGCCTTGGCGAGGCAGGCCGGATCTACATGCAGGTATGCACCTCGTCCCGGAAGGCGGTGCCGCGGATCCACCATCAGGCGAACCACGCCGGCATCGGCCACCGCGACGACGCGTAGCAACGTGGAGGCTGGCGCGCGGCCCCGGCAACCCACACAGGTGCGGACCGGCACCGCGCCACGTCGGCTCGTGATCGTGGGGTTGGCTGACGCACGCACCTCACGCTCGCGGGCTGACTGACACCACGGGCAAAGTCTACCCCGCGCACCGGTGCCATGCCGCGACCGGGCGCGTTACGAAGATCCGCCGATTGGCGCCGTGGTGACCGTGCGCCGATCGGCGGTCCGTTATGACGATACGCCCCGTCGGGGTTACTGCCCCGCGGCCGAGGCCGCTCGGCGGTCGCGGGGCGGCGGAGCCGGGACGGCGCCGGGCTCCGCGGCCGGGCGGGCGAGCGAGGCCTGCCCCGCCACCGTCTGGCCGCCCCCCGCCTGGCTGCTCGTCTGCTCCTCCGCCCGCATCTCCGTGTCCGGTCGGATGTCGATGCGCCATCCGGTCAGCCGGGCCGCGAGGCGGGCATTCTGGCCCTCCCGACCGATGGCCAGCGACAGCTGGAAGTCGGGCACGGTCACCCGGGCGGTCTTGGCCGCGGCGTCGATCACCTCGACCCGCAGCGCCTTGGCCGGCGACAGGGCGTTGCCCACGAAGCACGCCGGATCGTCCGACCAGTCGATGATGTCGATCTTCTCCCCGTGCAGCTCGCTCATCACCGCCCGGACCCGGGCGCCCATGGGCCCGATGCAGGCGCCCTTGGCGTTGACGCCCGGCGCCGTCGAGCGTACGGCGATCTTGGTACGGTGACCGGCCTCCCGCGCGATCGCCGCGATCTCGACCGTACCGTCGGCGATCTCCGGCACCTCGAGCGCGAACAGCTTCTTGACCAGACTCGGGTGCGACCGCGACAGCGTCACCTGCGGCCCGCGCGGTCCCTTGGACACGTGCACCACGACGCACTTGATCCGCTGGCCGTGCTCGTACGTCTCGCCCGGGACCTGCTCCGCGGCCGGCAGCATCGCCTCCAGCTTGCCCAGGTCGACGCTCACGATGCCCTTCTCCGCCCGGCTTTCGTGGGCCTGGATCACGCCGGTCACGAGGTCACCGTCGCGCCCGACGTACTCGCCGTAGTGCACCTCGTCGGTCGCCTCGCGCAGCCGCTGGAGGATCACCTGCCGCGCGGTCATGGCGGCGATGCGGCCGAAGCCGTGCGGAGTGTCGTCCCACTCCCGCACCACGTGGCCCTCGGAGTCGACCTCCTGGGCGTAGACGGTCGCCACCCCGGTCTTGCGGTCGATCTCCACCCGGGCGTGGGAGCGCCCCGAGTCGGTGTGCCGGTAGGCGGTCAGTAGCGCGGTCTCGATCGCCGCGAGGATTGTCTCGATCGGAATCCCTCGCTCCTGAGCCAGCGCCCGGAGCGCGGCCAGATCGATGTTCACGCCTCAGCCCTCCCGTCCGTCACCGGCGATCGCGGGACCGCTGTACTCGTCGTCCGGCTCCTCGACATCGCCGAACTCCTCATCCGTGAGCTCGGCCAGCCGGGTGAACTCCACCTGGACGCGACCGGGCCCCAAGTCGTCGAAGGCGGCGTCGATCCGGCGCCCGTCCACGTCGAGGCTCACCCCATGGGCGTCGGTGGCCACCACCCGACCGGTCACCGGGCGGCCCGCTACGCGTACCGCGACCAGGCGACCGACGTTGCGGTGCCAGTGCCGTGGCTGGGTCAACGGCCGATCCACCCCCGGCGAACTGACCTCCAACGTGTACGGGCCAGGGGTGATCTCTCCGGAGCGCTCCTCCGCCTCGTCCAGTGCATCCGAGACGGCCCGCGAGACCTCGCTCAACTCGTCGTGGCCGACCCCACCGTCGGCATCGACCGTGACCCGGACCAGGTAGCGCCGCCCCATCCGGGTGACCGTGATGTCCTCAAGGTCGACGCCCTCGCGGGCGACCACCGGTTCGATCACCGCAGCCAGCCGGGACCGCAGTGCGGCCAAGCCGGCCTTTCCGAGCGGCGCGCCGGGCGCGGGCTCACTCCCGCGGGCTACGGGGCTCTCGCCCGTGCGGGCCGAGGGATTGCGGACACCGGACCGGTCAGTGCCGACCCCGGCGCGACCCCGGGCGGCGGACCCGGTACGGTGACCTGGACCCGGGGCCGTACGGGCGCGTGCGCGAGCGCCCACCCCACGGGTTGGATGCGCCATCTCGGCCGACCTCCGGTCCGCTGCCGCAGCGTTAAATGACTAGTCGCCGCGTGGGTAACCCCCGCGGCTGTTGCGAAGCGTAACGCGATGGACCGAAACATGCCGCAAGGAATCGCTTGACACGCGCTGATGGGTACTCTCCGCCCGGGCGCGGTTCCATTAGACTGCCGGGCCGGCCGCGCACGGGGGGTCGTTAGGGTGTTGGGCGTGCACTCAGCCGTCTCGCGCAGTGGTCACTCGGCTGGCGCTCCGCGCAGTGGTCACCTGGCTGCCGCTTCGCGCCGTGGTCACGCGGCCGGCGTCTCGCGCCGCGACCTGCTGCGGGGCGTCCTTGCGGTCGCTGGCCTGGCCGGCGTCACCACGGCGGCCGGGTGCGACCTGTTCGGTGGCTCGACTGACGGCGAGGACGTCGAGGTCTCGGCGGAACTCACCGAGCTGCTCGCGGCGACGGTCGCACTCGGCGACGCGTACGACGGCGCGATCGCTCGCGCACCGTCGCTCGCCGACCGACTGACCCCGATGCGGGACGCCCACCGCACCCACGCGGAGGCGCTGGCCCAGGCGCTGGCCCAGCCCGCCCCCACCACGGCAACCGCGGACGGGCCCACCGATCCGGCCGCCGTGCTCGCCGCGCTCGTCGAGGCGGAGACCCGGGGGCTGGAGGCGGCACGCACGGCGTGCCTCACGGCGCCCGCCCGGCTGGCGGGGCTGATCGGGTCGATGGCCGCCGCCCGCGCCTGCCATCTGGAGGTGCTCCAATGAGCGTCGAGGCCCTGAGCGCGGCCCTGGCGGCCGAGCACGCCGCGATCTTCGGGTACGGCGTCGCCGGGGCGTACCTCAGCGGCGACGCCCGGAACCTGGCCCGGCAGGCCGAGTCGGCGCACCGCGACCGGCGCGACGCGGTGGCCCTACGGATCGAGGCGGCCGGCGGGCAACTCGTCGCGGCCGCGCCCGCCTACGACCTCCCCGTCCAGGTCACCGACGCCGCGAGCGCCATGCGCCTGGCCACCGCGCTCGAGGAAGGCGCGGCCGGGGCCTGGCGGGACGCGCTCGGCGCCACGGTGGACGACGAGCGGCAGCTCGCCCTCGACGCGTTCATCGCCTGCGCCGTCATGGCGACCCGATGGCGCGAGGCCGCGAACATCACCCCGCTGACCGTGACCTATCCCGGCACCACCTGACGATCCGGCCCCGGCACCACCTGACGATCCGGCCCCGACACGACCGGACGGTCGGGCCCCGACACGACCTGACGCACGGGTCCTCTGGGCGAGGCGTGACAATTGGCACATGCCACTCGCCGCCGCGCCCGCCCCCGAGGCGGGTCGTGGTGCCCGCACCAACCCCCGGTGGGCGCTCGCCGAACGGGTGAGCACGGCGCTGCGCGAGCGGTACGGCCCGGTGCTGCAGGCGATCGGCGTTCACGGCGCCGTCGCGCACGGCGACGACACGGACGTCAGCGACGTCGAGATCGTGGTCGTGACCCGGCGGAGCAACGCGGGCCCGGCCCCGGTGACCCGCCGGATCGAGGGGGTGATCGTCGACCTCTCGGTGATCACCGCCGACGAGTACCTGCGGCACGCCCGCACGCTGACCACCTCGTGGCCGCTGGTCGCCGACCAGTACCTCACGACCAAGCCACTGCATGACCCGGACGACTGGCTGCCCCGGCTGCGCGACACCCACCTCACCCACCTGGCCCGGGCCGACGGCCAGCTCTTCGCCGCCCTGGCCCGGGAAGCGTGGTGCCGGGCCACGATCGCGCACGGACGGGCGCGGCGGATGGCGGAGTGGTACGAGACCGACGCGGCCATGGTGGTGCTGGCCGAGGCGCGACTCGCGGTCGCCGTGGTCGACGGTCTGCTCACCCGGACGTACTTTCGCAACTCCGCCGACGCCGTTCGGCGGGCCGGCGTGGCCTCGGCGCACATCCACGAGCTCGGCGAGCGGTTGACCGCGCAGTCGCGCGAACTCGCCCGGCGCGGCCGGCCGGTCGACGGCGAGCTCGCCGACCTGCTCGGGTCTAGCTGACGGCGGTACCGATCAGATGCCCGATGAGGAAGGTGACGCCGGCCGCCGCGGCGCCGAGGAGCAGTTGCCGCCCGCCGCTGACCCACCAGGGACGGCGGGTGAACCGGGCCACCACGGCGCCGGTGACGAACAGGCCGATGCCCCCGGCCAGCAACGACAGCGACAGCTCCCGGAACCCGATGAGGTAGGGCACCAGCGGAATCAGCGCCCCGACCGCGAAGCAGACGAACGACGAGATCGCCGCGATCCACGGGTTCGGCTGCTCGGCGGGATCGATGCCGAGCTCCTCTCGCGCGTGCAGGCGCAGCGCTTCCTCCGGGTTGGTGTGCACGACCCGGGCCAGCTCGTGCGCCAGGTCGGACGGCAGGCCGCGGGCCATCCACAGATGGGCGAGTTCGTCCATCTCGACCTCGGGGTTGCGCGCGAGCTCGTGCCGTTCCCGGGCGAGCTCGGCCTCGATCTGCTCGGCCTGCGAACGGACCGAGGTGTACTCACCGAGCGCCATCGATATGGCGCCCGCCACCAGGCCGGCGAACCCGGCGACGATGACCGTGCTGGAGGAGACTCCGCCGCCCCCGACGCCAGCGACCAGGGCGAGGTTGGAGACCAGTCCGTCCATCGCCCCGAAGACCGCGGGCCGCAACCACCCGCCGGTCACGTCCCCGTGATGGGGGGCCACGCCGGCGCCCGGATGCTCGGCGGCGTCGTGGGGGCCGCCGCCCGAGACAGGGCCACCGTGGGACACGGGGCCAGCGTCGGGAACGCGGCCACCGGGGGGAAGAGGCTCGTCGGCGGTCACGGCACTGTCAGCAGTTCGTAGCCGGTCTCGGTCACCACGACCATGTGCTCGAACTGCGCCGACCACCGGCGGTCCTTCGTCACGACGGTCCAGCCGTCGGGCCACAGATCGTGTTCGTACGTACCGAGCGTGAGCATGGGCTCGATCGTAAAGGTCATGCCCGGCTCCATGATCGTGTCAAACCGGGGATTGTCGTAGTGCGGGATGAACAGCGTCGAGTGGAACGACTCCCCGATCCCGTGACCCCCGAAGTCGCGCACCACGCCGTACCCGAACCGCTTGGCGTAGGACTCGATGACCCGCCCGATCACGCTGATCGGCCGTCCCGGAGCGACCGCCTTCACCCCCCGCATGGCGGCCTCCCGGGTGCGCTCGACCAGCAGCCGCGCCTCCTCCGACACGTTGCCGACGAGAAAGGTCTGGTTGGTGTCCCCGTGCACGCCGTCGAGGTAGGCGGTCACATCGACGTTGATAATATCCCCGTCCTCGATGACCGTGGAGTCCGGGATGCCGTGGCAGATGACCTCGTTCAGGCTTGTGCAGCAGGACTTGGGGAAGCCCATGTAACCCAGCGTCGACGGGTATGCGCCGCGGTCGATGAGGAACTCGTGCACCACGGCGTCGATCTCGTCGGTGGTCACGCCGGGCTTGCAGTGCTCACCGGCGAGCTGCACGGCCTGGGCGGCGAGCCGACCGGCCCGCCGCATCCGCTCGATGATGTCGGGGCTCTGCACGAGCCGGGTCGAGCGCTTCGGCTGGCGGCGACCGACGTACTCGGGCCGAGGGATGTGGGCCGGCACCTCGCGCGTTGGAGAGATCGAGCCCGGCGTCAGCGGTGCCCGTCCGCTCACGCTCGGCCTCGCAACGCCCGTCGCCGGGCTCGACGTACCTGCGGGTACCTAGATGCTCGCTGGCGCTCCCTCATGCGCCGAGCCTATCGCCTCGTCGAGAGCGGGCAGCCCGTCGATGCTCGCCGCGTTGCGCGTCCGACGGTAGGCGACCAGGTCCTCGGGCGACTTGCGCCTCGCCCACTCGGTGAGCAGCCTGCGCTCCCCCACGTACTGCATCAGGGGCACCGCGAAGCCACAGGAGTCACTGATGCGCTCCACATCGACGACGATGATGGACCGCAGGCCGTGCTGCTCGTGGTCGGGCGCGAAGGCGCGGCGCAGGTCGGCGAAGCGGGGGTCCTCCGGGCGTACGGCCTCACCGCGGCCGTGCAGCCGGACGACCGTGGGCGGGCCCTCGAAGGCACAGAACATCAGGGTGATGCGCCCGTTGTCGCGCAGGTGCGCGATGGTCTCCACCCCGCTGCCCGTGTAGTCCAGGTAGGCCACCCGCCGGCCGTCAAGAACCGTGAACGTGCCACGCATGCCCTTCGGCGAGACGTTGACGTGCCCTTCGGTCGGTGCGGTGGCGACGAAGAAGACCGGTTGGGCCAGCAGGAAGTCCCGCAACCGTCCGTCGATCGCCGGATAGACCTTGCCCATGGCCGGCATCCTGGCACGCCCGCCTCACGATGCGGGCACGCGTTCCCAGAGTTCGGAATGTGCGCCTGTGCGTGATTCAGCCGGCGACGGCGAGGGCGAACGGCAGCACGGTATGAGCGCCGGCCTGGCGCAGGGCGCGTGCGGCGACCGTCATGGTCCAGCCCGTGTCGACGAGGTCATCGACGAGCAGCACCGGACCGTCCAGGCCAGCAACCGCGGCCGCCATGGTGGGCGGGACCTGGAGCGCGTCCCACACCGCGGCGAGCCGCTGCACGCTGTTGCTCTCGGCCCCAGCGCCGGGCGGACCGCCCCCGACCCGGACCAGGTCACCGAGGTCGACCAGCCGACCCACCTGAGCGATCCGGCGGGCGAGGGAACCGACCAGACGGGGCCGGGTGCGGGACGGGACACCCGCCACGGCCACCGGTCGCCGGGCCCAGTCCCACTCCTTGAGCACCGTCACGACGGCGGCGAAGACGTCGTCGGGTACCTCCCGGTCACCGGCCGCGATCAGGTCGCGCAGCCGGCCACCCCAGCCGAGGTCGGACAACCGTCCCACGGCCCGGCCCGGCTCGGCCGACTCATCCGCGGCGATCCTCCCGGACACGGCCACGCCGAGCGTCGCGGCGCCGGTGGGCCACAGGCGACGCGGCTCGACGGTGACGCCGGGTCGGGCCAGGTAGGCCTGGGCCGTGGCCAACGCGGACTCGGGCACCTCCGGGTCGTACCAGGCGCCGGCGCAGACGTCGCATCGACCGCAGGCGGCGGCGTACGGGTCGTCGAGCGCGCGTCGGAGGAACTCCAGCCGGCACATGTCCGTAATGGCGTACTCGCGCATGGCCGCCGCCTCGGCCCGACGCGCCGCCGCCACCCGCGCGTACCGATCCCCGTCGTACGTCCACTCCTGCCCGGTCGCAATCCAGCCCTTCTCGACCCGCCGGACGGCGCCGTCGACATCGAGCACCTTGAGCATCAACTCCAGCCGGGTGCGGCGAAGGTCCACTCTGGACTCCAGGACCGGTGTCGAGAGTGGACGGTCCGTGGCTCGGAGGACCTCGAGGACGCGACGGACCTGGTCCTCGGCTGGGAACGCGAGGGAGGCGAAGTAGCGCCAGATCGCCTCATCCTCGGGTCCGGGCAGCAGCAGGACGTCGGCGCTCTCCACCGCCCGGCCGGCCCGGCCGACCTGCTGGTAGTAGGCGATCGGCGAGGGTGGGGCGCCCAGGTGCACCACGAAGCCGAGGTCCGGCTTGTCGAAGCCCATGCCCAGCGCCGAGGTGGCGACCAGAGCCTTGATGCGATTGTGCAGGAGGTCCTCCTCGGCCTGCCGCCGCTCGGCGTCCTCGGTGCGGCCGGAGTAGGCGGCGACCGCGTGGCCGGCGCGGCGCAGGTACTGCGCCACCTCCTCGGTCGCGGCGACTGTCAACGTATAGATGATCCCCGAGCCCGGCAGGTCCGACAGGTGCGCGCCGAGCCACGCCAGCCGGTGGGCCGGCGACGGCAGGGCGACGACGCCCAGGCGCAGGCTCGCCCGGTCCAGCGGGCCGCGCAGCACCAGCGTCTCGTGGCCCAGCTGCTCGGCCACGTCGGCGGTCACGCGGGCGTTGGCCGTGGCGGTCGTGGCCAGCACGGGTACGCCCACGGGCAGGTTGCTCAGGAAGGTACGGATGCGCCGGTAGTCGGGGCGGAAGTCGTGCCCCCAGTCAGAGATGCAGTGGGCCTCATCGATGACGAGCAGCCCGCACTCCGCCGCCAGGCCCGGCAGGATCTCGTCGCGGAACCCGGGGTTGTTGAGCCGCTCCGGGCTGATCAGCAGAACGTCGACCTCACCGTTGGCCACGGCCTTGGTGATCTCGGCCCACTCGGTGACGTTGGCCGAGTTGATGGTGGCGGCGCGGATGCCCGCTCCCGCCGCCGCCTCGACCTGGTTACGCATGAGCGCGAGCAGCGGGGACACGATGACCGTCGGCCCGGCCCCAGCGCGGCGCAACAGGGCCGTGGCCACGAAGTACACCGCCGACTTGCCGAAACCGGTGCGCTGCACCAGCAGCACCCGGCTCCGGCCGGTGACGAGCGCGTCGATGGCGGTCCACTGGTCGTCCCGCAGCGTCGCCTGCGGACCGGCGAGGCGCCGCAGGACCTCCTCAGCCGCCTCGCGCATCGCCGGAGTCGCCGACGCCGGCCGCACCCCGCTGTCGCTCAATGTCATGCCGCCTTCCTACCTGATCCGTCCGACAGTCCGCGGCTTGACGCGCGGTGGTTGCGCGTGGCCTGCGCGGTCGGCATGTGGTTTTTCCGTTGACGCATCCGCTCACCCGGGCACCCGGCGCAGTCCGGCGGGGATGGCGACCAGAACGTCGTAGGGCGGGGATGGCGAGCAGATCGCCGT
>JADGGF010000122.1 GCA_019690055.1 Micromonosporaceae bacterium | reverse complement strand
AGCTCGGCCCCGGCGGCGGGGGGCATGGCGTTACGCATCGGCCGCGTACCCCACGCCGCGCACGGTGCGGATGATCGTGCCGCCGGGGCCGAGCTTGGCCCGCAGCTGCGCGATGTGGACGTCCACCGTCCGGGTGCCGGCCACATCGGCGTAGCCCCAGACCGCGGAGAGCAACTGGTTGCGCGTGAACACCTGGCCCGGTCGACTCATCAGATAGTTCAGCAGATCGAACTCGGTGCTGGTCAGCGTGACCGGTACGCCGTCCACCGTGGTACGGCGGGTGAGCGGATCGAGGGTGACCGGACCCACGTGGCGGGCGGGCATCGACGGTCCGCCGTCGGCGCGGCGCAGGACGGCGCGGAGCCGGGCTACCAGCTCGCGGGGGCTGAACGGCTTGGTCACGTAGTCGTCGGCGCCCATCTCGAGCCCCAGGATTCGCTCGACCTCGTCGTCCCGCGCGGTCAGGAAGATCACGGGCACCGGATCGTGCTCGGCCCGCAGCCGCCGGCACAGTTCGATGCCGTCGAGGCCGGGCAGGGCGATGTCGAGCACGCACGCCCGCGGGCGCAGGCGCTGGGCAGCGGCCAGCCCGGTCTCGCCGTCGTAGGCGAGGTGGACGCCGAACCCCTCGCGGGTCAGGTAGAGCCGGACCAGGTCGGCGATGGCGCGGTCGTCCTCGACCACGAGCACCAGGCCCTTGCTGCCGTCCGTGCCCTTGCTCCCGTCCATGGCCCCTATCGTGACGGTCGGCGCCGACGTCCGACAGTCGGCCGTCCGTCGGCGACGTTCCATGGGGCACCGGCCGGCGCCTAGGGTGCCAGGCGAAGGAGGGCAGGACGATGTACGCGGTCACGGTCACGCAACCCGGTGGGCCCGAGGTGCTGGAGTGGTCCGAGGTGGATGACCCCCGGCCCGGGCCGGGGGAGGTCGTCGTCGAGGTGGCGGCGGCCGGCGTGAACCGGGCGGACCTGCTGCAGCGCGCCGGCTTCTACCCGCCGCCGGCGGGCGCGCCGCCATACCCGGGTCTGGAGTGCTCGGGGGTCGTCGTCGAGGTGGGCAGCGGCGTCCGCGAATGGCAGCCCGGTGACCGCGTGTGCGCGCTCCTGGCCGGGGGCGGCTACGCGCAGCGGGTGGCGGTGCCGGCGGGCCAGGTGCTGCCGGTGCCGGATGGGGTGGATCTCGTCGATGCCGCGGCGCTGCCCGAGGTCGCCTGCACGGTCTGGTCGAACGTGTTCGAGACCGGTCGCCTGCAGCCCGGCGAGACCCTGCTGGTGCACGGCGGGGCCAGCGGTATCGGCACGATGGCGATCCAGCTCGCGGCCGCGCACCGCGCCCGCGTGATCGCCACGGCCCGGGCCGACAAGCACGCCGCGCTGCGCGCGTTGGGCGCCGAGGTCCTGGTGGACTACCAGACCGAGGATTTCGTGGCGGTGACCCGTGAGGCCACGGGCGACGCGGGCGCGAACGTGATCCTCGACATCATGGGAGCGTCCTATTTGGACCGCAACCTGCGGGCGCTCGCCGTCGACGGCCGGCTCGTGGTCATCGGACTGCAGGGCGGGCGCGCGGCGGAACTCAACCTGGGCACGCTGCTGGCCAAGCGGGGCACGATCATCGCCACGGCGCTGCGCAGCCGCCCGGTCGAGCAGAAGGCGGCCATCGTGGCCGCGGTCCGCGAGCACGTCTGGCCGCTGATCGCGTCCGGTCGCGTCCGGCCGGTGGTGCACACCCGGCTGCCGATGCCGGAGGCCGCGCGGGCGCACGAGGTCCTGGACGCGTCGACCCACGTCGGCAAGGTCCTCCTGGTCACGCCGTGACCGGTGGCGGCCGCCGGTGGCGGCCCCTTGATGGCGGCGCGTCGGCCGTGGGGCAGAGTGGTGGCGTGACCGATGTCTCGGGTGACACCCGGCTGCAGAGCACCGTGCTGGAGAGCCTGTCCAGCGCGGTGAAGTACCGCCGCTGGCTGGCCGACCTGGCCCGCCCCTATCTCGGCGAGCATCCCATCGAGATCGGTTCCGGCAACGGCGACTACGCGGCGGAGTGGGTCGGGCCGCCCGACCGCCGGTCGACGATCGTCTCGTTCACGGCGACCGAGGCGGACGCGGGGCGCGCCGCCGAGCTGGCCCGCCGGTTCGCCGACCATCCGGCCGTCCGGACCCGGTCGCTGCTCCTGGGTCACGACCAGCCGACCGTGGCCGGGGCGGAGCCGGAGCACACGGCCGCGGTGGCGTACAACGTGCTGGAGCACATCGCCGATGACGTCGCGGCGGTGCGGGGAATGGCGGAGCTGGTCCGGCCGGGCGGGGCCGTCGTGGTGCTGGTGCCGGCCTTCCCGTCGGCCATGTCGCGGTTCGATGTCGCGATTGGACACTACCGCCGCTACACGCGGCAGACGTTGCGGGAGACGCTGACCCGGGCCGAGCTCGATATCGAGCTATTACGGTATGTCAACCCGATTGGTCTGATCAGTTGGTACGTCACGGTGAAGGGTCTGGGCGTGTGGCCGGACGACGGATGGCTGGTGCGCGTCTACGACCGCATGGTGGTGCCGGTCGCCCGCGCCGTCGACCATGAGAAGGTCCCCTTTGGACAGTCGGTCTTCGCGGTCGCCCGCGTGCGCTGACGCCCGCCGCTGACGCCGACCCGGGTCGTCGGGCCGGGCGCCCGGGTTGGTCGACGGCCACAGCCGGCGACCGGACGGTCAGCCGACGACCAACAGGTCGGCATCGAGCAAGTTCGATGGGACCATGCCGTCGTAGCCCAGCCGCCGCAGGTACCACTTCTGCTGTGGGCTGCGGTTGATGTTGAAGGTCCACGTGCCGCGCGGGCTGTCGATCTGGCCGAGCTGGCTCAGCGCTCGGTTGACCTGGGCACCCGTCGGGTCGTCGGGGACCAGGCCGAAGGCCCGGCTCAGCACGGCGCCGCAGTCGTAGGCCGCCATGGCGTACCCGCTGGGCTGAGTGCCGTGCGCCCGGTGGTACTCGGTGACGAACCGCCGGTTGGCGTCGTTGTCGAGGTCCGCCGCGTAGTACATCGAGGTGTACACCCGCTCGGGCAGCTGGGTCCCCAGGGCGGCGAGATCGACGGTCTCGGTCAGGCTCGCGGTGCCGAGCAGCGGAATGGTCAGCCGTGAGGCCCGGTACGCCTCGAGCACCTGTTGCGCCTCGGTGCCGGTGAACGCGGCGAAGATCGTGTCGGCGTTGAGGTCGTCGGCCTCGTTCAGCCGGGCCTGGAGGTTGTCCAGGCCGGGGGTGCGGTAGTCGGCGTTGCTGACGATGGCGTTGGGGTCGTTGAGGACCGTGCCACCCATGTCGGAGAACGAGATGCGGAAGCGTTCGGCCTCCGCGGCGCCGCTGCTGGTCGTGTCCCACATGACGTACGCCCGCGACCCCTGCCGGATGGCGTAGTCGGCCATCGCCCGACCGGAGTCGCCCAGGACCGCGCCGACCCGCCACACGAACAGGGCGTTGGTCAGCGTGCCCGGGGCGGCGTGCGCGTTCACCAGCGGGAGCTGCCGGTTCTGCACCTCGAGCGCGATCATGGGCAGCGCGTCCGGGTTCGCGATGCCGGCGATCGCCACCACACCCTGGTCGGCCAGGCTGGTCACCGCCGCAAGCGCCGACTCGGCCGTCTCCCCCTCGTCCGCGGTCCGCAGGTCGACGTTGTGCGGGCCCAGCCGGTTGTCGTTGTTGTCGAGGAAGAGCCGGAAGCCTCGCTCGATGTCGGCGCCGATGCGGGCGTACGGTCCGGACGATGGAAAGACGAGGCCGATCCGGATGGTCAGCCCGGACACCTGGACTCCGTCCTCGGAGTCGGCCCCGCAGGCCGCGGCCAGACTGCCCGTCACCCCGGCGGCCGTGAGCGCCCCGAAGATTCGCAGGAGTTGGCGACGGTCGAGTGTCGAGTAACCACGGGACACGTTCGGCTCCTCACGAAGGGATGGAGGCACCCCGGCTACCGGACCGGAGTCGCCGGTGGTCACCGTACTCCAACCGTCCGGGACGGGCACAACTGGAGATCTCTCCCGGCTGTGAATGGTGAGCCTGCCGTGTTGTCACGAGAGTGACACCACACCGATATCGTGTCCTGTATGAGTCAGGCCCCTGCCAGCTCCGAACCTCAGCAGCCGCAGACGGTCGTCGTCGTGGGACCCGACGGGCGTCCCCTCGGCACCGCCCAGGTCGATGCGGACGCCGCCTCTCGCGAGGAAGAGGACCTGTCCCGCATGATCGGGCAGCCCGCCAAGGTGATGCGTATCGGCAGCATGATCAAGCAGCTCCTGGAGGAGGTGAAGGCCGCGCCGCTGGACGAGAGGGCTCGGGCCCGGCTGACGGAGATCCACCGCCGGTCCATCGAGGAGCTCGAGACCGGGCTCGCCCCCGAGCTGGTCAGCGAGCTGGATCGGCTCTCCCTGCCGTTCGAGGATGGCGTGACCCCGACCGAGGCCGAGCTGCGCATGGCCCAGGCCCAGCTCGTCGGTTGGCTCGAAGGCCTTTTTCACGGCATCCAGGCGGCGCTGGTCGCCCAGCAGATGGCGGCCCGGCTGCAGCTTGAGCAGATGCGCTCCGGCCGGGCGCTCCCCATGGGCCCACAGGGCATGCCCGGCATGCCGCAGCCCGGCGGCCGGCCCGAGGACCGCGGCGACGCCTCCGGGCGACCGGGTCAGTACCTGTGAGCCACTATCACCTTTGAGTGATCCTTTCGCTCTCCTGCGTCATGGTCTCGCGGTAGGGCCGTTTATCCAGTCACAACGGGTGCTGGGAGCACCTGGCGTGGGAGGGCCGGCCGGCTGCCGTGGGGCCCGGCCGGTCCGGTACGCCATTACTCTGGTGCTCGCTCTGCTCGCACGGGCCTCGGGCCCTTGGATGCGTGGCCTTTCGTCCTCGCCTCGGTCGTCGGCCGACCTCGGCTCCTCGGTCCAGGTCCACGCGGCCCGAGGCCATTGCCAGTTCGCCGGGTCGCAACACCCCTGGTTGTCGGTTCGTTCTTGATGGTTATTCATGTCGCTTTGTAACGTGGCGGCAATCATGGTGCGCCGTGTTGTCATGTCCGTTTCGCTAGCCTGCGCGTCATGCGTGACGACACACCCGCCGTCTACCTGCTGGCTGGTCCCGCCGGTCCCGCCAAGGCCGCCTATGCCCGGACGCTGACCGATCACGGCGTCGCCGAGGTGTCGGCGGGGTCCCCGAGCCAGGTCGCGTCGGCCCTGATCGCCCACCTGCAGGCCGGCCGCGACGCGTTCCTCGATCATGAGGAAGTTCCGCCGGAGGAACGGGACGCCTACAAGGCGTTGGTCGAGGAGCACGGCGGGCAGTGGTGTCTGATCACCTTCACCGTGGACCACGCTCCGTTGGCCACCTGGCTCGGCCCCGCATCCGCGACCACGCGCGACTGACCACGCAACGAATCACCAGCGTGAGACCAGCTGGGCGGGGGGTCACCCGGCGGCGATCAGTCGCCGTCGAGTCGCATCGCAGTCCCGGATCGGGCCGGTCTCCCCGGCGCCCCGCGCCGCACTCTCCCGGATGCAGCAGCCGGCGCAGACCTTGCGCTGGGGCTCCGGCAGCGTGAAGGCCAGGCAGCAGGTCCGGCGGTTGACGGTCAGCTCGGGGCCGTCGGGACGTTGCGTGACCTCGACGAGGTCGGCGATGTCGAGGCTGGCGAGGACGGCCTGCGCGGCCTGCAGCGTGGAGCCGGGGATGACGTCCGCGGCGCGAGACAGCCCGTGGGCCACCCCGGCCGCCAGCGAGCCCCAGAGGGTGCGCCGGCCCACGTGCCGCCGGGACCGGATGTGGTCGAGGATCGGGGCGAGGTGCTCGTCCATGATCGCGGCCCGGAGTTCATCCAGCAGCGCCGCCTCGTTCGGCACCACGCGAATGCCGCGGCCCTGGCCGTAGAGCAGCACAGGGTCACTGGGCAGGACCGCCACGGTCACGCCCGGTCCGCTCGTCCCCCGTCCGCCGGCCGTGGTCGACCGGCGAGCCGAGGCCAGCCCCAGGCGCAGGAACGGCCGCTCGGCCGACCAGCGCACGAGCACCGCGTCGGGGGTGAGCAGCGGGACGCGGCGGACGGTCGCGTAGCCCAGGACCGCCGGCAGGGCCAGCCAGTAGGAGTAGCACTTGAAGGCCAGGGCGGCGGCAGCGTGCGGGGCGGCGTGCCAGCGTCGGGCGGCCGTGTCGAGCAGGTCGTCGAGCGCCTCGCCCGACACGAGTTCGGTGGCGCGCACCCAGCCTGCCGGGTCGGTGACCACGAGTCCCGGCTCGATGCCGGTCAGCGGGGGGATGTCGGGCCGCGCGGCCATGTGCCGCAGGGTCTCGCGGATCGGGGCGAGCGCATCGGCCGCCAAGGCGTCCGCGCCCCGCACCCGTACTGTCGCCACCCGTCGCGCCCCTTCCGGTCAGGTAGGTTCGGGCAACCTTACTACGGAAAGGCTTGCCTAACTGCCTCGGGTGCCGGAAGGACCCCTGGCGGTACCGACGCCCGGCCTGGCATCCGGGTGACACCCGGTCCGACAACCTGACCTGACCGCCTGGTCCGACCGCCCGGTCCGACCGGACGGCCGGCCCGGGGTGGTCTTGCACACAGGCGTGATGGGTCGGTATGACTGACGCAAAACCGGTCACTCCGGGTCGGACGAGCGTGGGGGCGTCGTGGACGGGCGGAGCGAGGACAAGACCAGCGACCCGGCGCACGCGCTCGACCGGGCGGTGGCGCAGTTCGCCGACGCCCTCATTCGGTGGCGCGGCGAGCGGGGGCTGACCAAGAAGCAGCTCGCGGCCGTGATGGGCTTCGACCCGTCGTACGTCAGCCACGTGGAGGCCCGGCGGCACCGGCCGACCGAGGACTTCGCCCGCCGGGCCGACCAGGCGCTGGCCACCGGGGGCGAGTTGGTCTCGCTGTTCCGGGAGTTCGAGAAGGCTCGCCAGGCGGTCGTGCCGTCGCCGCGGGCCCGGAGCGAACCATCCACAGTGGCCTGGCGCCCGCCGCTGGGCACGCTCGTGGTCGAGCGCGAGTACGCCGAACTGACCTATGTGGACGGGCAGTACCGGTGTGTGGTGCGGCGGGACCTGCACAACGCCGGACGGGAGCCGGTCACCCGCTATCCCGTGCGCATCGCCGTGGACCGGTACCCCGGCGAGCCCGAGCGGTCGAACCGGCACTACCGCGACCACCCGCTGACGCTCGACGAGCTGGGCCTGGTCGCCCGCTGCGGTGACGAGCCCATGACGTGGCAGGTCCAGCAGGACCGCGACATGTTCAAGGAGGTGTGGCTCCTCTTCGAAAACGATGACGGCCGTTTTCCGTTGGCGCCGGGGGACCGCACCACGATCGAGTACCGGTACGCGGTCGGCGAGGACAAGTGGGGGCACTGGTTCCAGCGGGCGGTACGCCTGCCCACCCGCCACCTGACCGTCCACATCGACATGCCGGCCGGCCTGCGGCCCGTGGTGTGGGGCCTGGAGAGCTCGTTGACCGCCGAGGCGGCGCCGCTGCGGACGCCGATCCGGGAGGCGCGGGAGGGCGACCGGGTTCGGTTCGAGTGGCAGATCGACGAGCCGGCGCTGGGGGCCCGCTACCGGTTCGAGTGGCGCCTGCGTACGGACGTCGTACCCGCCCAGCGCGGCTCCCGGCCCGCGGCCGCCCGCCGGCCCAGCGAGCTGATGCGCTCGGTCGGCATCCTGCAGCGGGGTGCGCCGATGCTCGACCGCGTGGCCCGCTGGTTCGAGCTGCCCGAGCAGTCGTCGCTCGCCTCGGAGGTGGTGTCCCGGCTACTCGACGCTGTCAGCAAGATTCGGACGCTGCACGAGTTCCACAAGGGCCTGGGGCTGGCCGCGCCCCAGCTCGGCATCGACTGGGCCGCCGCGGTGGTCTGCCCGCCCGGGCCGGACAGGCCGCCGCTCGTGTTGCTCAACCCCAAGATCGTCGGTGAGTCGGTCGACCACGACGAACAGTTCGAAGGGTGCCTGTCGTTCTTCGACGTTCGCGGGAAGGTCTCCCGGCCGCTGCTGATTGAGGTCGAACACGCCAACTACGACGGAGACCGTATGGTCTCCACGTTCCGCAACGCCCTGGCCCGACTGGTCGCCCACGAGGTCGACCACCTGCACGGGCTGCTCTACCCCGACCGGATGCCCGCCGACGGTCGGCTGATCCCGGTCGAGGAGTACCAGGGCCAGGGGCAACCGTGGCACTACTCACCGCCGGCCCAGTTCGCACCGCCGGCCCAGTTCGCACCGCCTGCCCTGTACGCACCGCCGACCCAGCGCACGCCCGGATACGATCACGTAGGTGACTGAGCCCGCATCCCCCGCCGTGTCGACCGTCGCCCCGTCGCCGGGCGAGGCGCCGGTGAGACCGTGGACCGTACGGCTGCGCGTGCGCGGGGACGACCGAGCCGCGATCCTCACCCGCGAGGTCCTGCTCGTGCTCGGCCTGACGCTCGGGTACTCGGCGATCGTCTCGGTCATGTCGCTCATCGCGAAGCTGACGGCGCCCGAGCCGCTCAGCCAGCAGGTCACCGCGATGAACACGTCGCCTTCGCCGGGCCGGCCGTTGCTCGCGCTGTTCATCGAGCTGCGCTCGATCACCTTCGGGTACGTGGTGCCGGCCCTGCTCGCCGTGTATCTGCTCAACCGGGACCGGGACTGGGCCCCGTCGACGCCGCGGGTCGGCCAGCGCCTGGGCCTGAACTTCTCCCGCTGGGGCTTCGATTGGCTGAGCGGCCTCGGGCTCACGGCGCTCATCGGTGTGCCGGGGCTCGCGCTGTACCTGGCTGCCCGGGAGCTGGGGATCAACACCACCGTCGCCGCGGCGAACCTGACCGAGTGGTGGGCCGGGCCGGTGCTGGTGCTCATCGCCTTTGGTAACGGCCTGCTCGAGGAGGTCGTGGTCGTCGGCTACCTCATCACCCGGCTGCGCCAGACCGGCTGGGGCGTGGCGGCCGCCGTCGCGTTCAGTTCCCTGCTGCGCGGGACGTACCACCTCTACCAGGGTTTCGGGGCATTTGCCGGAAACGTCGTCATGGGTGTGATCTTCGCGGTGTTCTTCGTCCGGACGAAACGCCTGTGGCCGCTGATCCTCGCCCACACCCTGCTCGACGTGGTCGCCTTCCTCGGCTACACCCTCCTCCGCGACCACGTCTCCTGGCTCTAGGCGGCCGTCCCTCGCCCTCTTTCCGCGATCTACGGCCACCCTCCCCGTTGATCTAGCGCCACCCTCCCCGTTGATCTAGGACCACCCTCCCCGTTGATCTAGGGCTTGGAGTGGTTAATTGATCTTCAACCACCACCCTGTGCCCTAGATCAACGAGTCGGGGGAGCCGTCGATCGACGGGTCGGCCGGGGGTGCCGAGTACCCGCGTGACCGCGGCCCGTGGCGGCAGGTATCCTCGATCGACAGCGGGCCCCGACGGGTCCGTCTGGGAGGCTTCGCCTAGTTCGGTCTATGGCGCCGCACTGCTAATGCGGTTGGGGCTCACCGCCCCTCCCGGGTTCGAATCCCGGAGCCTCCGCGGTGGAGCTGCGAGCTGCGCGGAACGAGCAGCGAGCACCGGAACCGCCACCACACCGCCGCGGTGGAGCCGTGCCGCTGCAACCACGCAGCGAGTCGCGGAGCCGCCAACGCGACGCCGGGTATGGGCCACGATGCCCGCGGGCAGGCGAGTGGAAACCCCCCGGCGATCGGCACGGCCGGCCGTGTACCATGGTCGGCGCAGCTGCGCCCGTAGCTCAACGGATAGAGCATCTGACTACGGATCAGAAGGTTAGGGGTTCGAATCCCTTCGGGCGCGCAAGATCAAACGGCCTCTGACCTGCGGAAACGCGGGCCAGAGGCCGATCTTTATCCGTCCACTGTGCATGATCGTGTGCTCGGATGGTGATCGTCCGACGCGGACACCCTGGTCCGTGCCGGTCCGCTGCTGTGGTTGCCTGTCCCCGTTGGTCCGGATCTTGAAATCGGGCAGTAATCGTTGACTGTCGATTGATACGGTCGCCTGCGTTCTGAGCTGCTCTGGGAATCGGTCACATGTTTGCCTCCTTCCGACCAAGATCATGTTGATCGGGGGAGTGGTGCGGGGCGGTCGTGATGATCGAGGTGAGGTTGACCCGTTGGCCGGATGTGCTGTAGGGCTGCGTGTCACCCGCCAGCGACACATCAGTCGGGAGATGTGCCACCTCGCGTGCTGCAGGGTGGTTGCGTATGGGCCGGGTCAGGGCTGGGATGGCCCGGGTGTACCGGGGGTCGGGTCGGTGGGCCGGGCAGTTCGCCGGACCGGTG
>JADGGF010000121.1 GCA_019690055.1 Micromonosporaceae bacterium | reverse complement strand
CCCCAACGCCCACCCGGACACCGTATGACCTGCGCCCCGGCCCTGGCCGCACTCGGCACTCCGGCGAAATCCGCAACCGACCGTACGATGGGCCAATGACCGGTTCGCCGAGCCCCGCCCAGACCGCCAAGCGCATCCTCCTCGCCAAGCCGCGCGGCTACTGCGCCGGCGTCGACCGCGCCGTGCAGACGGTCGAGGAGGCGCTCAAGCTCTACGGCCCGCCGATCTACGTACGCAAGCAGATCGTGCACAACAAGCACGTGGTCAGCACGCTGAGCGCCAAGGGCGCGATCTTCGTCGAGGAGACCGACGAGGTGCCCGAGGGCGCCATCGTGATCTTCTCGGCGCACGGCGTGGCGCCGGAGGTGTACGAGCAGGCCAAGCAGCGGAACCTGCGGGCGATCGACGCGACCTGCCCGCTGGTGACCAAGGTGCACCAGGAGGCGCGGCGATTCGCGGCGCAGGACTACGACATCCTGCTGATCGGGCACGAGGGGCACGAGGAGGTCATCGGCACGGCCGGCGAGGCGCCGGATCACGTGCAGCTCGTCGACGGACCCGACGCGGTCGACAAGGTGACGGTGCGCGACCCGAACAAGGTCGTGTGGTTGTCGCAGACCACCCTGTCCGTGGACGAGACCATGCAGACCGTCGAACGGCTGCGCCGGCGTCTGCCGATGCTTCAATCCCCACCGAGCGACGACATTTGCTACGCCACCTCCAACCGGCAGCAGGTGGTGAAGGAGATCGCCCCGCAGTGCGACCTGGTCCTCGTGGTGGGCTCGCGCAACTCGTCGAACTCGGTGCGGCTGGTCGAGGTGGCGCTGGCCGCCGGGGCGCCCGCGGCGCACCTCATCGACTACGCGCACGAGATCAACGACGAGTGGCTCGACGGGGTGTCCACGGTCGGGCTCACCTCGGGGGCGAGCGTGCCCGACGAGCTCGTCATGCAGGTGATCGACCACCTCGCCGAGCGGGGCTTCGACCAGGTGGCCGAGGTCACCACCGCCCAGGAGACGCTGACCTTCTCCCTGCCGCAGGCGCTCAAGCGCGACATGCGCGCGGCCGAGGCGAAGCGCGCGGCCGCCGTGGCCGCCTCGCTGGCCGATTCCGGGTCTGCGTGAGGCCGGGGTCAGCGCAGCGACCCGGCGAGTTCGGTCATCTCCTCGGCGGGTGCCCGGCCGACGATCACGATGACGCGGTCGCTCTCCACGAGGACGAGCGAGCGTTCGTCGCCGCGCACCACCGACCGCGTCCAGGGCCGACCCGCCACGACGACCTCGCCATCGGGTCGCACGTCGTCGCCCAGTTCGGTCGCCAGCAGGACCGAGGTGTCCGCGTTCGACTCGATCAGCAGCAGCTGCCCGCCGGACGGCGTGAGGTAGCCCAGGCGCAGCGTGCCGACCGCGTCGTTCTCCCGGAGGAACGTGGCCTGCACTGGTCGCCAGCCCTCGCCCAGCTCGTGCGGGACCAGGACCGCGAAGAGACCGGCGGTCCGAGCGTCATCGATCGCCGGGGCCGGGTCCAGGACCGTGGGCGCCGCGCTGCCACAGGCCCGCAGCAACCCGCCGATCAGCAGGATCGGCACGAGCAGGCTCGCCAGCGCCAAGAGCATGTCCCGGCCCGTACGGTCCCGCCACGCCGCCCGCGCCGCCGCTGCCCGGTCCGCTGCTGCGGGGTCTGAGGGGGTTGGGCCCGCCGGTGCCTGCTCGGCCGGTGCCCGCTTTACGGCGTCGGCCCCCGATCCGGTGTCGATGGTGCTGGCGTCGGACACGCGCCCATCCTCACCCAGCGACCAACCTTGATGCCAGGAAGGACGCCCTCCTTACGGCTGGTGCGCAGGAAGGACTCCCTCCTGACGCCGGATGCCCAGCAAGGAGTCCTTCCTGACAATCGGACATACAGCCGCAACATGGGTCACGCAGGATGTCTCAGGTAGCTTTGCAGGAACCCCGCAGCAACGATGCTGAAGGAGCTGGCCATGACGCACGACACGACCCCCGACGTACCGGGCCCTCGCCACAGCACTGCCACCCGCCGTACCGAGGATCTCGACCGCAACCTCGCGCTGGAGCTGGTCCGGGTGACCGAGGCGGCTGCCATGGCCGCCGGCCGTTGGGTCGGCCGGGGCGACAAGAACGGGGGCGACCAGGCGGCGGTCGACGCCATGCGCCGGCTCATCAACTCCCTGCCGATGCGCGGCGTGGTCGTGATCGGCGAGGGTGAGAAGGACAACGCTCCGATGCTCTACAACGGCGAGCACGTGGGCGACTGGAAGGGCGGGCCCGAGGTGGACGTGGCCGTCGACCCGATCGACGGAACCACCCTGATGAGCAAGGGCATGCCCAACGCCCTCGCGGTGCTCGCGCTGGCCGAGCGGGGCGCCATGTTCGATCCATCAGCAGTCTTCTACATGGAGAAGCTTGCGGTAGGACCGGACTGCGCCGACGTCGTCGACATCGAGGCGGGCGTGGCCGAGAACCTGCGCCGGATCGCCAAGGTGAAGCACTCCAGCGTCTCCGACGTGACCGTCTGCATCCTGGACCGGCCGCGGCACGAGGAACTCGTCCGGCAGGTTCGCGAGACGGGGGCCCGCATTCGCTTCATCAGCGACGGCGACATCGCCGGGGCGATCAGCGCCGCTCGGGAAGGGTCCGATGTGGACGTTCTCATGGGGATCGGCGGTACGCCCGAGGGCATCGTGGCGGCGTGTGCCCTCAAGTGCATGGGCGGGGCGATCCAGGCGAAGCTGTGGCCCCGCGACGAGGCGGAACGGGAGAAGGTGCTGGCCGCCGGGCACGACCTGGACCGGGTGCTGTACACCGATGACCTGGTGCGCGGCGACAACGTGTTCTTCGCCGCCACCGGCATCACGTCGGGTGACCTGCTGCGCGGCGTCCGGTACCGGGGCAGCGGCGCCTACACCCAGTCGATCGTCATGCGGTCCAAGAGCGGCACGATCCGGATCATCGACTCGTACCACCGGCTGGAGAAGCTGCGGTCGTACTCCATTGTGGACTTCGACGGGGCGCTGCCGGGCTCCCATGAACCCGAGCCCGGCAGCGTCTGACCGCTCACGCGGCCTCGACGTCGAACGTCGTCTGTGTGGGGTAGTAGAAGGTTCCGGTCCGGAGCTCGACGCCTCCGGTATACGTGGTGAAGCTGGGATTCTCCTCGTCCTCGTGGTCGGTCGACCGGCGCATCGGAAGGGTGAGCGTGACCGTCTGCCCGGCCGCGAGATCGCCGATCCGGCAGACCGCGAAGTTCTCGATGCCGATGAACTCGTGGTCGCCCTCCCGGCATCGGTCCCAGTCGCCCCCGTTCGGCGGCTCGATCCCTAGATGGTGATAGACGTAAACCGAAACGTCGGCGGCGGTGCGCGGGCCGTTGTTGGTGATGGTCACCGATAGAGTGCCGGACCGGAACCCCCCGACCGGTGGGCCGAACGCCAGCGGGGGCACCGTGGCGACCAGGTCGGCGACGGCCGGATCGGCGACGAACGTGGTCGGCCCGCCGACCTGGATAAAGGACGATCCGGCCCACCGGTAGGTGCGCTGCTGGACGACCGCAGCGTTCGGCGGCGTACCGCAGCAGATCATGCGGTTGGCGACATCGACCCGAATCGTGCCGTCGGCCAGACCAACGTAGTCGCGGATGGCGGCCGGCTGCTGGTCCTCAGGATCGACCGGACCATCCCCCCACGCGGTCGCCAGCACCGTGCCGAGAATCGTTGGTGTCGATGGATGCGGTCGAACCGCTACCAGCAGCATCGGCCCGGCCTGGCCCATCGGGCAGAAGATGCTCGCGACAATCTCGCGAGTACCGTCGCCATCGACGTCGAATCTCATCGAACTCTGGACCATGACCGTCGCGAACCCGTCGACGATGGTGACCGGTCCTCCGCATTGCTCGTTCACGCTCGGGTCCGGCCAGGACAGGGTGAGCGTGGTGTTGACCAGGGCGCCCGGACCCGGCACGGGCTCGCCATCCGGCCCATCGCCGGGCGTCGGCGAGGCCGTGGGCGTCGGTGTCGCGGCGGTGCTCGGCGTGCTGGTCGCCGGGGGCATCGGCAGCGACCCTGACCTCCCATTCTGGATAAGGGCGACGATGCTGGCCGGCACCACGACAGCCACGGCGACGGCGATGGTCGCGATGATCCGCCGGGACCGGACCCGGCCCCGCGCGACGTGCTGCGCCCGCTCGGCCCCGGGCGGCTGGATGTACCGGTTCGTTCCCTCGGCGAAGGCCCGGAATGCGACCCGCAGGTCGGCGTCGTCGTACTCGTTCATGAACGCACCTCCCTCGCGTCGCCGAGCTGGGCCGCGAGCTCCGCGCGCCCTCGATGCAGCCACGACTTGACGGTGTTCGGCGAGACGCCCTCCTGACGGGCGATGTCGGCGATGGACAGGTCGGCGAGATAGTGCAGGATCACGGCCCGCCGGTGCCGATTCGGCAGCGTGGCCAGCGCCCGGGCCAGCGCGACTCGGTCCGGACCCGGCCCGTCGACATGCTGCTCCCGCTGTCGCCGCAGGTAGGCCGAGGCGATGCGAATGTGCCGCCACCGGCTGGAGGCCAGGTTGAACGCGACCCGCCGGACCCAGGCGGCCGGGTCGTCATAGGTGCGCAGCTTCTCCCACCGGATAACCGCGCGCGTGAACGCCTCCTGGGCGATGTCCTGCGCAAGCGGGAGATCGCCGGTGTACGCGAACACCTGAACCGTGATCCCGTGGAACTGCGCAGCGTAGAACTGCGCGAAGTCACTTCTGGGAGCGGAGCCCCCAGAACCCACCGCACTCACCGGCGCCTCCCCGAGGCCTGCGGGCTGGTCATGACACCTAACACTCCCCACCCGCCCGGCCGGTTGCGGGCGATGGGAATGGGTCGGATGACCGACCGCAGGGGCGGTCGGCTGCACGGCGTCCGACCCCCGGGGCAGCCGCGCCTACACCCAGTCGATCGTCATGCGCGCGGAGACGTCAAGGTGACGGTCTGCCCCCGGGCGAGGTCCCCGACGTCGCACAGGGCCGAGATCTCGGTGAGCTGGTCGTACGAGCCGCGATCACCACCGGCCGGCGTCTCGATCACATCGATATTACATAAAAATAGAACTATCGATAGTCGACTAGGGACGCCCGCAGGGCGTCGTCGAGTGGCGTCGGCTTCAGGCCGAAGGTCTCCTGGGCCGCGGACGAGTCGATCACCCACGGGCGCTCGAACTGGTAGCGCACCTTGCGGAACTCCCGCGCCTCGGTGTTGAACAACCCGCCGAGACGCAGCACCACGTCCGGCATCACCCGCAACCGCGGCTCGGGCGCACCGACCAGGGCGGCGAACCGCCGGGCCACCTCGCGCAGCGTCACCGCCGGCGCGGTCGGGACGTGCCAGGCCCGGCCGAGGGCCCGCGGGTCGGTGCCGAGGGTGGCCAGCGTCGCCCCGACATCGCCGATGTAGGTGAGGCTGTGCGGCACGTCGAGGTTCGCCGGAACGGAGACGGCCTGGCCCCGGCGGACCCGGGGCAGGATGACCGTGGTCAGCAGCGACCGCGCGCCCGGGCCGATGAAGTCGCTGGCCCGGGCCTCGGTCACCCGGACCCGGCCGGCCCGGTGCGCGGCCAGAGCATCGCGCCACATGTCGGCCCGAATCCTCAGCTTCGGCGCCGTGGCGGACAACGGCGTCTCCTCGGTGATCGGGCCGTCCACCTCGCCGTACCCGTACAGGTTGCTCATCGTGACCAGTACGGCACCGGAGCGCTCGGCCGCACCCAGCAGGGCCGCGGCGAGCGGTGGCCAGAGTTGCGGCCACCGGTGGTACGGCGGGTTGGCGCAGTTGTAGATCGCATCGGCTCCGGCGGCCAGCGCCGCCAGGCGGTCCACATCGGTCGCGTCGGCCGCGATCCGCTCCACGTCGACCGGACCGCCGCCGGAGCGCGTGACCATCCGCACCTCGTGCCCGAGCCGGAGCAGGTGCTCAGCCGTGGCGGTGCCGACCGGACCCGACCCGACGATGACGTGCCGTCCCATGATCCCTCCACTCAGCCTGTGGCAGAGAGCAGTGCTCTCGTTTCGGAGCCCTAGTCTGCAAATGACATGTGCTCTTTGTCAAGAGCAGTGCTCTCGGCCCTGGCATACTGGTGTCATGTCCCGACCGACCCGCGCGACGACACTCCGGGCCAAGGTGCGCGCGGAGATGGTGGAGGAAATCAAGGCAACGGCGCGGCGCCACCTCGCCGAGCAGGGGGCGTCGAACCTGTCCCTGCGGGCAGTCGCCCGGGACATGGGCTTCGTCTCGTCGGCGATCTACCGCTACTTCGCCAGTCGCGACGAGCTCCTGACCGCGCTGATCATCGATGCCTACAACGCGCTCGGCACCGCCGCCGAGGCGGCCGAGGCGGCCGTGGATCGAGCGGACCTGGCCGGACGATTCGCCGCCGTCTGTCACGCCGTACGCGACTGGGCGCGGGCCAACCCCCATGAGTACGCGCTGATCTACGGCACGCCCGTGCCCGGCTACCGCGCCCCGCAGGACACGATCGGTCCCGCGACGCGCATCACGAACCTGCTGGGCGCGATTCTCGTCGATGGCTGTGCGACCGGCGCCCTGCGCGCACCGGCCGACGAGTGGCTGGCACCAACGGTCGCGGCGGAAATGGCCCACATCCGGGACGCGATGTTCCCCGGCGTGCCCCCGGCCCTCCTGGCGCGAGGCCTGATCGCCTGGACCCAGCTCTTCGGCGCCGTGAGCTTCGAGATATTCAATCGTCTTGATGGCATTGTGGTCGACCGCGACGCCTGGTTCGACTACCAGGTCATGGCCCTGACCCACTTCATCGGGGCGCAACCGTAACCGGCGCGTCCACATTGTCGGACCCGCGTCGTAGCGTGTGGCCCATGGCGAAGCCCACCGCGCCCGCGGCCGTGACGATCGCCCCCCTCACGGCGGATCGGCTGCCCGACCTGGCGGCCCTGTTCGGGACGAGCAGCACGACGCGGGGCTGCTACTGCATGTGGTTCCTGCGCCCCGGAAAGGAGGTGGAGGCCGGGTGGGGCGGCGCCAACCAGCAGGCCTTCGAAGCGTGCGCGCGAACGGAGGCCCAACCGATGGGGCTGATCGCCTACGTCGACGGCGAGCCGGTCGGGTGGTGTGCCACCGGGCCCCGGGCCCGCTACACCCGCGCCCAACGCTCCCCGGTGTTGCGCCAGCGCGACCCCGCGGAGGACGACTCCGTCTGGCTCGTGCCGTGCTTCTTCGTCCGCCGGGACTTCCGGCGCCAGGGGATCATGCGGGAGCTGCTGCGCCAGGCGGTCGACCTCGCCGCCGCACACGGGGCAAGCGCCATCGAGGGGTTCCCGCTCGCGGGTGACGCACGACGCGGCAGCGGGGAGGCGTACCTCGGGGTCGAGCCGCTCTTCGCCGCCAGCGGGTTCACGGTCGTGGACCGGCCCACCCCCCACCGGGTCGTGATGCGCCTCGATCTTTCTTCCCGCGACCGTACGGTCGGCGGGTCCCGGTCGCGCCCGACCCGCCGGAAGTCGGCCGGACGCGACCGATAACGGCGACCGGAGCCATCAACCGACCGGGCTGGTCGGCGCGACTTTCGCGGACCCGACCAGCCCAGTCGGAGCGGCGCGAGGCGCCGCCTCAACTCGAGGAACCCACCTCACTCAAGGAACGTCGTCGGACCGTCGACCTGGACGAAGGACGAGCCGTCCCACGCGTACGTGCGCTCCTGCCGCAACGCCGAGTCGACCGGGATGCCGCAGCAGGTGAAACGGTCCGCGACCTCGACCCGGATCGTGCCGTCGGACAGGCCCACGTAGTCATTGATGACGACGATGCCGGGGCCGTCCGGCGGGTCGAGCCGCCCGTTGCCATCGAAGTCCGCCGACTCGACCACCACGCCGAGTATGGTCGGGTTCGGCCCCGGACGGATGGCCACGAGCTGGAGCGGACCGGCCTCCGAGGTCTGGCAGAAGATCTTGGCAAGGATCTCCTCCGCACCATCCCCATCCACATCCAACTTCATCGTCGAGAGAATGTGGACACTCGGGGTGCTGACCCCGCTGACCCCATTGGCAAACGTCACCGCCCCGGAACAGGCCGGGCTGGCATGCGGGTTCGTCCAGCTCAACGTGAGCTTGGCGTTCGCCAGCTCGCCGGGCCCCTGGACGGCCTGCGCCACGACCTCGGGCGGTTCCGTCGTCGGCGACGCCGTCGGGCTCGGCGTGGCCGTCGGGCTCGGCGGAGTGACGGTCGGTGCCGTGGGCCCCGGCGTCGTCGGCGGCTGTGGCAACGAATTCGATCCATTCATCTGGGTAGCGACGATGATGCCGCTGGGCACCAGGAGGGCCACGGCCGCCGCGACGGTGGCCAGCACCCGCCGGTTCCGAATGCGCACACGGGCCTGTCGCTGCGCAAGATCCGCGCCTGGCGGCCGCACGTACCTGCTGGCGGTGTCCGCGAAGTCGCTGAAGATACCCCGCAGATCGGTGTCATGGAACTCAGTCACGAGCTCACCTCCCTCAGATCGCCGAGCTGGGCCGCGAGCTCCGTGCGAGCACGGTGCAGCCATGACTTGACGGTGTTTGCCGGTACGTTCTCCTGTCGCGCAATGTCCGCAATGGACATATCCGCGAGATAGTGAAGGATGACGGCTCGCCGATGGCGCTCCGGTAAGGTCGCCAGCGCCCGAGCCAACGCGACGCGGTCCGGGCTCGGCCCTTCGACGTGCTCGGCCCGCTGCCGCCGTACGTACGCCGCGGCGATGCGGCCGCGACGCCACCGGCTGGCGGCGAGGTTGAACGCGACCCGCCTCACCCAGGCGGCGGGATCGTCGTAGGAACGCAGCTTCTCCCAGCGCATGACCGCCCGGGTAAACGCCTCCTGAGCGATGTCCTGAGCGAGAGGAAGATCGCCCGTGTACGCGAACACCTGGACCGTCACACCATGGAACTGCGCCGCATAGAAGTCGGTGAAATCATCCACCGGCCACCTCCTTGTCTTGCGGCTGTTGACGACACGGGACACTCCCGACCGCCGCAGCCGGTTGCAGCGTCCGCACTGTCAGCAATCAGCCTGCAACCAACCGGATCGACCAGGAGTGAATCCTCGATCGACTTTCAGCGGCGGGGCCGGTCCGCCGGGCCGTCGAGCCGTCGAACACCCGCGGGCGTACCTTGCGCACCCTACGGACAATCGGGCCTTCGGGTGACCCGGCTCGGGCTGCCGGTCACCGGTTCGTCAACCGCGCGACCCGTACAGTCGGCGGTTCCCGGTCGCACTGAGCCCGTGGCAGGATGGCCCGGTGAGCGACCGACGGCTGGTGCTGGTGCTCGGCGACGACGAGTTCCTGGCCGAGCGGGCGATCACCGCTGTGGTGGAGAAGGCCCGCACGGCGGATCCGCAGACCGTGGTCGAGGTCCACGCGGCCGGCGAGATGTCGCCGGGCGACCTCATGGCCGCGGTGAGCCCGTCGCTGTTCGGCGGTCCCCGGGTCGTGGTGATCCGCTCGGGTCAGGACGCTCGCAAGGACCTGACCACGGCGATCCTGGAGTACGTCGCGGCGCCGGAGCCGGACGTGACTCTGGTGGTGACCCACGCGGGGGGCGCCAAGGGCAAGGCGCTCGCCGACGGCCTGCGAGCGGCGGGCGCGGCGGTGGTGGCCGTGCCGACGCCGAAGTACCAGGAGCGCAACGCCTTCGTCCGTGACGAGATCCGCCGGCTCGGCGGCCGGTGCTCGGAGGCGGCGGTTGACGCGCTCGTCGAGGCCGTCGGCAGCAACACCCGGGACCTCGCTGCGGCCTGTCAGCAACTGGTCGCCGACACCGGCGGCCAAGTCGAGCTGGCTGACGTGACCCGCTACTACCGCGGCCGGGCCGAGGTGAACGGATACACCGTTTCCGATGCCGTGATGGCCGGCGACCTCCCGGCCGCGCTCGACGCGCTGCGTTGGGCGCTCAACGTGGGGGTCGACCCGGTACCGATCGCCGATGCCCTCGCCGACGGAATCCGCACCGCCGCTCGGGTGGCCGCGGCCGGCCGGGGCGACCCGAAGCAGCTCGCCGGCCCGCTCGGCATGCACTGGTTCAAGGTCAAGAAGGCGCAGGGGTGGCTGTCGGGCTGGTCACCGGACGCGCTGGCCCGGGCCATGACGGTCGTCGGCACCTGCAACGTCGACGTCCGGGGCGGGGCCGAGGACCGGTCGTACGCCTTGGAGAGCGCGATCATGACCCTGGTCGGTCTGCGCAATTCACCGGCGCGGCCCGGGTCGGGGGGTGCGGCGC
>JADGGF010000120.1 GCA_019690055.1 Micromonosporaceae bacterium | reverse complement strand
GATCGAGGCCATCTGGGGGATGGGGGTGGGCACGCCGTAGTAGTCGATGACGATCCGACCGAACATGGCGGGGGTGGCCCGGCCGGTGCGGATCGTCGCGAGCTCCTCCTTGGCGAACTCGATTGCCCGCTCCATCTTCTCCTCGGCTTCGAAGAGAGTCTCGTCGATCACGGGTGCGTCGCCTCCTTCGCGGGCACAGCGTCTGGGGTCATGCCTGTCGGCCAGGTAGCGCCTGGCGGCGTCAGGCGGTGATCAGCGTGCCGATCGGATCGCCGGCAACGGCCCGGGCGATCGTGTCCTCGCCCTCCGCACCGAAGACCAACATCGGCAACTTGTTGTCGTGGCACAGGCCGAAGGCGGCCGCGTCCACGACCTTGAGTCCCTGGCGCAAGGCCTCGTCGAACGTCACGGTGTCGAGCTTGCGCGCGGTCGGATCGGTACGCGGGTCGGCGGTATACACCCCATCGACGCCGTTCTTGCTCATGAGGACGATGTCGGCGTGGATCTCGAGCGCCCGTTGGACGGCCACCGTGTCCGTGGTGAAGAACGGCATGCCGGCGCCGGCCCCGAAGATCACCACCCGCCCCTTCTCGAGGTGCCGGATCGCCCGGCGCGGGATGTACGGCTCGGCCACCTGGGCCATCGTGATGGCCGTCTGCACCCGCGTCTCGATCCGCTCCTTCTCCAGGAAATCCTGCAGCGCCAGGCAGTTCATGACGGTGCCGAGCATGCCCATGTAGTCGGCCCGGCCGCGGTCCATGCCGCGCTCCTGCAGCTCGGCGCCGCGGAAGAAGTTCCCGCCGCCGATGACGACCGCGACTTGAACGCCCCGGCGGACCACTGTCGCGATCTGGCGGGCCAGCGACTGCACGGTATCCGGATCCACCCCGACCCGGCCGCCCCCGAACGACTCACCAGACAGCTTGAGCACGACGCGCCGCCCGGCCGTCGGACCGGCCGAGGTGACTGATGAGGACTGCTCCAGCCGCCCGTTGTCCCGTTCCGGCCCCGGGTGAACCCCGTCCGCCTGTTGCGCCACCGTGGTCATGGCGTCCATTCAACCCCTTCCGGAGCGCGGGTGCGGCGCGGAGTCCCCGCAGGCGCCGGGAGCCTCGCGGCGAACAGCCGCCGGTGTGAGGAGCAAGCGCCAGCGTGCCCGTAACCCTGAGTCACCGTAGCCCGAGTCACCGTAACCCTGAGTCACCGCAGCCCTGAGTCACCGTAGCCGGAGTAACCGTAGCGACGAGCAGGCCGCCCGACCAGAGCCGTCCGGCCCGGCCCGCAGGACCGTCACGCTGAGGGGGTCGCCCGGTGGACGACCCCCTCACTCGTGGCATATGTCAGGCCTGCCCGACCTCAAACCGGACAAACCGGGTCACCTCGATGCCCGCCTCGTCGAGCACCTGCTTGACCGTCTTCTTGTTGTCGGTGACCGACGCCTGCTCGACCAGCACGAAGTCCTTGAAGAAGGCGTTGACCCGGCCCTCCACGATCTTCGGCAACGCCGCCTCGGGCTTGCCCTCCTCGCGCGCGGTCTCCTCGGCGATGCGCCGCTCGCTGGCCACCACGTCGGCCGGGACCTCGTCGCGGGTCAGGTACTTCGGCCGCATCGCCGCGACCTGCATGGCGATGCCCCGGGCCGCCTGGGCCGCCTCGTCGGCTCCGCCGGCCTTGTCGGACGCCGTGAACTGCACCGCGACGCCGACCTGCGGCGGCAGGTCCGGGCTCTTGCGGTGCATGTAGACCGCCACCGTGCCGTCGAGCGTCGCGAAGCGGTTCACCACGATCTTCTCGCCGATCTTGGCGGAGGTCTCCTCCACGGCCTGCGCGGCCGTACGCCCGTCGGCCAGCGTGCCGGCCAGCAGCGCCTCCACGTCGGCCGGCTGGTTGGCGTCGACGTACTCGACCAGCCGCTGCGCCAGGTCGACGAAGTCCTCGCTCTTGGCCACGAAGTCGGTCTCGCAGTTCAGCTCCAGCAGGGACTTGCCGCTCTGCGCGACCAGTCCGTTGGCGGCCGTACGCCCGGCCCGCTTGCCCACGTCCTTGGCGCCCTTGATCCGCAGGATCTCGACCGCCTTGTCGAAGTCGCCCTCAGCCTCCTCGAGCGCCTTCTTACAGTCCATCATCCCGGCCGCGGTGAGGTCCCGGAGCCGCTTGACATCCGCCGGAGAAACAGCCATGTCTCTATCTTTCCACTCGTCGTCTTCTGTCCTCGGTGCCTCGGGTCAGGCCTCGGCCGCGGCCGCGGCGGTGTCCTCCGCCTTCGTGCCTTCCAGCAGCTCCCGCTCCCACTCCGGCAACGGCTCGTCGCTGGCCACCGTGCCCGGCTCCGGCTTCGCGTCAGCCCCGCGGGCCGCCTTGCCCGACCGGGCGATCAGCCCCTCGGCCACCGCGTCGGCGACCACCCGGGTCAGCAGCGCGGCCGAACGGATCGCGTCGTCGTTGCCCGGAATCGGGTAGTCGACCTCATCCGGGTCGCAGTTGGTGTCGAGCACCGCGATCACCGGGATGCCCAGCTTGCGGGCCTCGTCGACCGCGATGTGCTCCTTCTTGGTGTCCACCACCCAGATGGCGGACGGCAGGCGGGTCATGTCCCGCAGGCCACCGAGGGTCTTGGTGAGCTTGAGCTTCTCGCGCTGCAGCTGCAGCGTCTCCTTCTTCGTGTAGCCCTGCGCGGTGCCGGTCAGCTCGAGGGCCTCCAGCTCCTTCATCCGCTGGAGCCGCTTGAACACGGTGGAGAAGTTCGTGAGCATCCCGCCGAGCCAGCGGTGGTTCACGTACGGCATGCCGACCCGGGACGCCTGCTCGGCGATCGCCTCCTGGGCCTGCTTCTTGGTGCCGACGAAGAGGATCGTGCCCCCGTCGGCCACCGTGTTCCGGATGTACTCGTAGGCCCGGTCGATGTACTCGAGCGTCTGGCGGAGATCGATGATGTAGATCCCGTTGCGTTCGGTGAAGATGAAGCGCTTCATCTTCGGGTTCCAGCGCCGGGTCTGATGCCCGAAGTGGACACCGCTCTCCAGCAGCTGGCGCATGGTCACGACGGCCATGACGCGTAACTCCTTCGTCCCCTGGTTTCCGCGACGGACCGGGTGGCCCGCCGCCCTGGCGCCCGGTCGTCGGCCATGGACGCCGACCGACTCGAGAAGGCAGATCGGGACCAGGGAGGCCGCCGCCGCGCCCGCCGCCGTTCGGCGTCGAGCGCTGGATGGGCGCGCGAGATCGACCACACGAGGTGGTCGCCGTCCAGTTTACGCATGCCCGTACGGTTCGCCGACGGTCGGGCTGCCTCCCTCACGCCTGGGAGTGTCGGGCAGGCTCAGCTGATCGCGAGCCCGGCCGCCGCCACGAAGGCCAGCCCGACCAGCAGGTAGGCCAGGGGCGGGCGAGCCCAGACCCGGAAGCCGTACTGCTCGGCGCCGTGGGCCGCGCCGCTGACGAGCCCGTACAGGCCCGCCACGAGGAAGGGCAGGCTGACCAGGGCACAGACGCTGGCGATGATGCCGGCGATGTCGAAGGAGTCACCGAACGCGGAGGTCGCCAGCGCCTGCACGAGGAGCACGCCGACCGCGACCGCGGGGATGATCAGCAGGATGGCCACGCCGGGTCGGCGGGCTCGGTAGATGTTGCTCGGCAGCGGCCCGGCAACGGGCACCCGGTCAGTGACGGGGTACGGGGTCCCGGTCGGGCGTGCGACGGTGCCCCGCAGCTCGGTGGTGGGCGGATCGGTGGGCGCCGGGACGACCGACAATCCGCCCGAGGTACCCGCGAGACCGGCGTCGGTGGTCGCCCCACCGATGGACACCGCGCCGGTCACACCGGCGTCGGTGGGCGCTGGGTCGGTCGTCCCGGCGTCGGTGGACGCCGGGTCCGTCGACGCGGCGGCCGAGCGACGCGCGCTGGTGCTGCGCCGGGCGATGGACTGACCAGCGGTACGGCCCGCGCCGGAGCTGCGAGCCGGAGCCTCGTCGATGGATTCCGCAGTCACGGGTGGCACCGTAGGCGACCGAGTGCCTCGGTTCCAGTTGCCACGCGGTGGACCCTGGTCCCTGTCGCGAGGGCCACGTCCGGTCGCGCCGGGCCGGCGGTCGGGTCCCGGTGTCCAGGGCCGGGTCCCGCGTCTAGGGCTGGGCCAGCGGTGCGGGCTCCGACGGATCGCGGGCCTCGGGGGCGAGCCGCTGGTACATGATGTGCAGCCCGACGAGCCCGTGCACCGGATGGTTGAACGCCTCGGGCACCGTGGCCAGGATCTCGAAACCGAGCGAGCGCCACAGCGCCACCGCGGTGGTGTTCGTCTCCACCACCGCGTTGAACTGCATGGCGTGGTAGCCGGCCCGCCGGGCCCACTCGACGGCGTAGCGCCCGAGCGCCCGCCCCACGCCGCGCCCCTGGTGGGCCGGGTCGACCATGAAGCTCGCGTTGGCGATGTGCGCACCGCGGCCGGGTCGGTTCGGCCCCATCTTCGCCGTGCCGAGCACCGTCGTGCCGTCGGTGGCGACGACAACGTGCCCGTCCATCCACAGTGGACGCGCGGTCTCCAGGGTGAGGTCCTCCGGGTAGGCGTACGTCTCGCCGGCCGCCACGATGGCGGAGAAGAACGGCCAGATCCGCGGCCAGTCGGCCTCGGTCGCTTCCCGGATGACCAGCGTCGGCGCGCCCTCGTTTGCCTGGCCCATGGCGCGCCATACTAGGTGGCGGAGGCGTCCGGGGGCACTGCAATAACACCAGTCGTGAGGCAGAGCGTGGCGTCGCCCGCGCTCCAACCAGGCCACATAGTCGGAGTTGTATGTCCACTGTGGAACTAAATTCGCCGGTTGTCCACAGGCCTGGCAGCCCGGTTATCCACAGATCCGGACGTGTGCCTGGTCTGCGGTCCGGACCGGGGCGAGGCTGGCGCCATGACGGCACAGACGGACGCGGTGGGCGCCTACGGGGAGCGGGTGGCGATGCGCACGCTGGCCCTGGCCGGGCTGACAATTCTCGATCGGAACTGGCGGTGCGCCGAGGGTGAGATCGACCTGATCGCCCGGGACGAACGGGTGATCGTCTTCTGCGAGGTGAAGACGCGCCGCAGCCGCTGGTTCGGCCAGCCGATCGACGCGGTCACCGCGACCAGGGTGCGCCGGCTCCGCGGGGCCGCGACAGCCTGGCTCGCCGCCCACCCCCAGCACCGGGGAGAGGTGCGGTTCGACGTGATCGGCGTCTGGCCCCAGCGCAGCGGCCCGGCGCGCGTCGAGCACGTGGTCGGCGCCTTCTGATGCTCGGCGGGACGGGGGCACGGCGATGGGCTACGCCCGGGTTCGGTCGATCGGGCTGGTCGGGCTGGAGGGTCACGCGGTGACGGTCGAGGCGTACGTGGCGCCCGGACTGCCGACCGTGACGTTGTCCGGGCTACCCGACACATCGCTCAACGAGGCGCGCGACCGGGTGCGGGCAGCGGTGGTCAACGCCGGCCAGGAGTGGCCGAACCGGCGCATCACCGTCAACCTGCTCCCGGCCGACCTGCCAAAGCGGGGACCCGGCTTCGATCTGGCCATCGCGGTCGTGATCCTCGCTGCGGCCGGTCGACTCACCCTGCGCGCCCTCGGTGGCGCGGCACTGATCGGGGAGCTGGGCCTGGACGGCCAGGTCCGCCCGGTGCGGGGCGTGCTACCCATGGTGGCCGCCGCGGCGCGGGCGCAGATCCGCCGCCTCGTGGTGCCGGCCGACAACGCCGCCGAGGCGCTGCTCGTGCCGGGCGTGCAGGTCCGCGGGGTCGCGTCGCTGGCCCAGCTCATCGACTTCCTCGTCGCCGGCGTCACCCTGCCCGTGCCGACGACCGAGACCGACGAGGAACCGGAGGACGACGGGCCCGACCTGTCGGACGTGGTCGGTCAGGAGCGCGGTCGGTTCGCACTCGAGATCGCGGCGGCGGGCCGGCACCACCTCGCGTTCCTGGGGCTGCCCGGGGCCGGAAAGACGCTGCTCGCCCAACGACTACCGTCGATTCTTCCCCCGTTGTCGGATGAGGCGGCCCTGGAGGTGACCGCGCTGCACTCGATCGCCGGGCTCCTGCCCGCCGCACCGCGACTCATTCGACGACCGCCGTTCCAGGCCCCGCACCACACGGCGACCGCGGCAGCCCTCGTGGGCGGCGGAAGTGGCGTGGTCCGACCGGGCGCGATCTCGCTGGCGCACCACGGAGTGCTGTTCCTCGATGAGGCCCCCGAGCTGAAGCCGCACGTGCTCAACGCGCTCCGGCAACCGCTGGAGGACGGGTACGTGCTCATCGCCCGGGCCCAGGGCAGCACCAAGTTTCCCGCCCGGGTGCAACTGGTGCTGGCCGCCAACCCGTGCCCGTGTGGCGTTGGCGCCGAGGCCGCCTGCAGTTGCACGCCGCTGGCCCGTCGCCGCTACCTCGGCCGGCTGTCCGGGCCGCTGGTGGATCGCATCGACCTGCAGGTCACGCTGGCCCCGGTGAGCGCGGCCGCCCTGGCGGGACCGATCGACCCGCCCGAGTCGTCGGCGGCCGTGCTCAAACGGGTCATCGCCGCCCGGGCCGCAGCCGCGGCCCGCTGGTCGGGGCAGGCGTTCGAGGTCAACGCCGAGGCGCCCGGCAGGGTCCTGCGCTCGACCCCGTTCCGGTTGCCCGCCACGACCACCGCCGCGCTGACGCACGACCTCGAGCGCGGCACGCTCTCCGCCCGCGGCTACGACCGGATCCTGCGGGTGGCCTGGACGATCGCCGACCTCGCCGGCCGCACCGTGCCGAATAAGTCCGATGTGGACGAAGCCCGGCAGCTGCGCCTGGGCGGCATAGCATGACCACCGCACAGCCCTCGGGCGCCGCGACCGGGTCGACACCGCGCCACACCACCGACCGGGCCGCAGCCGGCCAACCAGCGGCGATCGACGAGGTCCGGGCGGCCCGGATCATCCTGGCGCACCTGGCCGAGCCGGGGCGTCGCGACCTCGGCGAGCTGGTCCGCGCGGTCGGGCCGGTCGAGGCGCTCGCCCGCATTCGCGCCGGCGCGGTGCCGGCTCGCCTCCGCGAGGTCACCGCAGCCCGGATATCCACATTGGATCTGCAGGAGGTGCCCCACCGGGCGGTCGAGGAGGCGGCCCGGGTCGGGGCTCGCATCATCACGCCCGAGGACGCCGAGTGGCCCGCCCGGCTGGACGAGCTGGTCGTGCTCAGCCGGCCGGTCGCGGATCCGGTCGAGCGCGACACGGACCCGCCACACTGCGTGTGGGTCCGCGGTCCGCTGTCGCTGCGGGACGCGTGTGAGCGCTCGGTCGCGGTGGTCGGTGCGCGGGCCAGCACCGCCTACGGCGACCACGTGGCGGCCGACCTGGCCTACGGGCTGGCCGAACGGGGCTGGACCGTGATCTCGGGCGGTGCCTACGGCATCGACGCCGCCGCCCATCGGGGAGCTCTCGCCGCCTCAGGGCCGACGATCGCCGTGCTTGCCTGTGGCGTCGACCGGTGCTACCCGACCAGCCACCGCCTGCTCTTCGACCGGATCGCCGAGACCGGCCTGATCTTCTCCGAGTGGCCGCCCGGCGCCGACCCACACCGCCACCGGTTTCTCGTCCGCAACCGGGTGATCGCGGCGCTGGCCCGGGGCACGGTCGTGGTCGAGGCGGCGCTGCGCAGTGGGGCCCGCTCCACTCTGCGCCGGGCCCGCCAGCTCGGCCGGATGGCGATGGTGGTGCCGGGCCCGATCACCTCGGCTCTCTCCGCCGGTGCGCACGAGGAGCTGCGCCAGCCCGACACGGTCCTGGTCGCGCGGACCGATCACATCGTCGACGCCGTCGGCGCCATCGGGACCGACCTGGCTCCGGTGGCGCGAGCCGAGCCGACCGCCCGCGACGCCCTGACCCGGCTCGAACGCCAGGTCCTCGACGGCGTACGCCCGCGGAAGATCCTCACCGCCGAGGAGATCGCCCGGGTGGTCGGCGTCTCGCCGCGCGAGGCCCGCGCCACCCTGCCTGCCCTGGAGCGGGCCAAGTTCGTCACGGCCGAGGGCGGCGGCTACCGGCTGTGGCGCAAGTCCGACGACCAGCCGGCGCCCCGGTCCCGGCGGACGAAACGGGCTGCCTCCACTGTGGAGGCAGCCCGAGGGCGAACGGCCGAGCGACCCCCGTCACGGCACCGCCCGGCGCAGCACGAACCAGCCACCCACGCTGGCGAGGACGGTGGGGACCAGCAACCACCCGGTGAGGACGGCCCGCAGTGACTGCCGGGCCAGCCACTCGACGATCGGCTCCCAGCCATTGAGGTGGGTGATCAACGTGGCGACGAGGCCGCCGACCAGGAAGGCCGCGATCGACAGGAGGAAGAAGCCGCGCGTGCCGAACCGCTTGCTCACCGAACCGAGGAACAGCCCCAGCATGGTCACGAACGCCAGCGGCACCGTGTAGACCAGGTACGTCGCCGGTGAAGCGTCCGGGGTCAGCCCCGCCGGGTCGAAGAACGCCAGACCGATACCCCAGTCGCCGGTCGCCAGTTCCAGGATGTTGAGGACGAAGAGCACGAGCCCGTACACCAGCGACTGGAGCACCGCGACCGCGAGGGACCCCAGATAGTAGGCCCCCCGCGTGGCGTTCAAACCGACGGTGAAGCTGAAGTTCTGGTGCACCGACGCCCACGCGACAACCAGTTGCGCGAAATAGATGCTCGCCACCCCACCGGTGGTGCCCTCCGCCTGGGCCCGGTCGCTAGCCGAGAAGACCATCACGTTGACGACGAAGGACCCGGCCAGAACAACCAACGGTATGGCCAACGGGAGCAGGTTGGTCGTGAGCTGTAGCCGCGTCACCGCGAGCGCGCGGCTGGCAAGGATGGCCCGGCGATCGACGGCGAGGGACGTCATGGGGTGGTCTCCTTGGAGGTCGCAGATCCGGCCGCGCCCGTGGTCAGGCTGACGACCAGCTGTTGCAGCGAAACGGGAGTGACCGTGACGCCGAGTCGTTCGGCCTCGGCCCGGGCGTCGGCGTCGACCTCGCCCCGCAGCGTGAACCGGGCGACCGGGCCCACGGTCGTCTGATGCAGCACGGTTCGCGGGGCGGCGAAGGCGCGCGCGGCGTCGGCCGGGCCGGTCGCCAGCACCACCTGCCCGCGCAGACGGTCGGCGTCCTCGTCCACGATGAGCCGACCCTGGTCGATCACCAGGACGTGCTCGACCAGGTCGGCCACCTCGTCGATGAGATGGGTGGAGAGCATGACCGTGCGGGGGTGCTCGGCGTAGTCGGCCAGCAACCGGTCATAGAAGAGCTGGCGGGCCGCCGCGTCCAGCCCGAGGTACGGCTCGTCGAAGAGGGTCAGCGGCGCCCGCGCGGCAAGGCCGATCACAAGGCCCACCGCGGAGAGCATGCCGCGCGACAGCTTCTTGATCGTCCGGGACCGGGGCAGCCGGAAATCGTCCACAAGGGACTGTGCGTACGCCTCGTCCCAGTTTGGGAAGAGCAGCGCGGCCGCGCGCAAGGCGTGCTTGACCCGATAGTCGTCGGGGTAACGCTGGGACTCGCGGACGAAGCAGGTCCGCGCCAGCACCGCGTCGTTCTCGTACGGCTGCTCGCCGAAGACCTCGACCGTACCGGCGGTGGCCACCTGCTGACCGGTGAGGATCTGCATCAGCGTCGTCTTGCCGGCGCCGTTGCGGCCGAGCAGACCGTAGATGGTGTTCTCCCGGAGCGTGAAGCTCACCCCGCCCAGCGCCACGACGTCGCGGAACCGTTTGGTCACGTCCTTGACAGCGACGATCATTGATTCTCCCAGGTGTCGATCATGGCCTTGATCTCGGCCGCGCTGAGGCCGAGCTTGCGCGCCTCGACGAGCAGGGGGCGCAGGTAACGGTCCGCGAACTGCTCCCGGCGGCGGTTGCGCAGCTTCACCTGAGCGCCCGGCGACACAAACATTCCGATTCCTCGCTTCTTATAGAGGATGCCGTCGGCGACCAGTTGGTTGATGCCCTTGGCGGCGGTAGCGGGATTGATCCGGTGGAACGCGGCCAGCTCGTTCGTCGACGGCACCTGCGACTCTTCGGGCAGGGCGCCGTCGATGATCGCGTTCTCGATCTCCTCGGCGATCTGGACGAAGATCGGCCTACCCTCGTCCATCCAGAACCCACTCTGTTGGTTCATTAGTCATGTAATGAACCATCGCACCAACGAAGCTCTGTGTCAACCACCGGTCCCGGGGTGACGCCCCGCACAGCACGGTGGCCGCCGCCCCAGGCCGGAGGTCGGCGCGCGCGATGTCCGGGGGTGCTCGACAGGCGGGGTGCTCAAGGGGAGGGC
>JADGGF010000119.1 GCA_019690055.1 Micromonosporaceae bacterium | reverse complement strand
CCCGAGGCCAACTGCTCGTAGACCTTGTCCATCGGGCGTTCCGCAGGATGTTCGAGGGCGACGGTCAGCACCCGCCTGCCGCGCCCAGCGTGCGCATCGTCAACCTGTCGATCGGCGACCCGCTGAGAACCTTCGCCCGGCATCTGAGCCCCTTGGCCAGGTTGCTCGACTGGCTCGCTAGCAAATACAACCTCGTCATCGTCGTCAGCGCCGGTAACCATAGCGTGGTTTCGACAGTTCCGACTCAGGTCGTTCGCGACGGCACGCGACTGCCGGAGTCTGTTGCCGCCGATGTCTATAGCAAGGCCCGGCTGCGTCGACTGATGTCGCCCGCGGAGGCGGTGAACGTGGTTACGGTGGGCGCACTCCATGCTGACCACGCGACTGGGTGGGCCTCCGATACGGTGATCGATGGCGGCAAAGAGGCGATGCCCGCCCCATACAGCGCCGTAGGCTTCGGCTACCGCCGTTCGGTGAAGCCCGAGATCCTGCTTCCCGGCGGTCGGCAGCTGTTCGAACGCCCCCTGCCAACTCCCGACAAGGAGGTGACGCTGTACCCAGCGCGGCACCTCGCCCGGGGACCAGGCATGCGGGTCGCAGCGCCCGGCGTCGGTGGCGACATACGAGCGACGGCGTTCCTATCCGGTACGAGCAACGCGGCCGCCCTTGCCACCCGGCTGGCCAATGAGATCATGGACGCGCTCGAGACGTACCAGGCGGGCGACGGCGAGTTCCGCTTTCCTGACGCGCAGTATCACCCCGTCTTGGCCAAGACGCTCCTGGTCCACGCGGCTTCATGGGGCGACATGGAGCCTTGGCTCGCTGAGGTCTTGGACTTGCCGCGCCGCACTGCGCGACGTGACATCACCCAGATCCTGGGATACGGTGCCGTTGACCCCGATCGGGTAGCGGCCGCAAGCAGGACTCGGGCGGTGCTGATCGGCGCGGCGACCATTCGGGACCGTGAACAGCACACGTTCGCCTTTCCACTGCCACCGAGCCTGCGTGCGACAACCGACTGGCGCAGACTGACCATCACTATGGGCTGGCTATCACCGATCAGTGCACGCAGCCTGCGCCACCGCATCGCGAGGCTTCGGTTCAAACCACCCCAAAAGGAACTCGGCGTTAAGCGGGTGCAAGCCGATCCGAATGCGGCCGTGAACGGCACTGTCCAGCATGAGATCCTCGAAGGCGCCTCGGCGGTTGCCTACGCCGTCGGCGACACCCTCAGCATCACCGTCGATGCTCGCATCGACGATGTAACGCCTTCGACAAAAGTACGGTACGGCATCGCCGCGTCGATCGAGATCGCCGCTAACGCGCAGGCAGACATCCACGACGAGGTGCGCCAAGCTCTCCGCGTCCTCGCCCGCCAGCAGCAGCGCGTTCGCGCTGATGTCGCAACGCACGCATAGATCAACGGCTCTCACAGAGGCATTTATCTCGGTTGGGTCGAGATGAACGTGTGAAAGCACGGCGTTACCTATCGCTGAGGGTACTGCCCCTCAAGTTGTGGAGAGCCTTACAATTCTTCTCTATTACCGCGACCTGGCGTTATGACCCGGACCAGACAGGACGGCCAAGGCATGTTCGCGATGAGGGAGCTTGAAGCCGGTGTCAAAGCATGGGTGAAGCGTGGCTGGCCCAAGGACTTCCACAACAGCCTCTACCAATGGCTCGCCACGCTTGACCCGAACGGCGAGTTCACCATGGACTGGTGGGACCGTCTCTACCCCACGCTGCGTGCATGGCGCGCGACTCGCCCGTTCCCGCGGTCTCTCCTTACCGCACGATTTGCGCAACGCGCAGAGGCAATCAGGGCGGCCTGGCAGGCAAGCTGCGCCCCGCGGGCGAGCCTGAACATCGAGACCGTCAGGTGGGAACAGGTTGCAGACTTTGCCAACGTCGTAGCGGGGATAAAGCCGACGCTTTCTCCGGTCTTTCGGTCCAAGCTGTGCCACTTTCGGCTCCCTACCGTTTTTCCGGTCGTCGACCGCACCACGCTTGGCCCGTGGTCGCGGCTGAGCTATCGGGACTACTACCTATCCGTACAGAAGGAATGGCGGGACACTCCCGATGAGGTCCGCGTCGAACTCATTGCGTACCTCAAGGGCCAAATCAGTGACCATATCGGGGCGACACGCGCCACCGTGTACAGCGGCTTTCCCTGGGCTTGCAAGATTATCGAGTTGCGCCGTGTTGGTCGGGCGTCACTGGCGAGATAGACAGCCATGTCGGTGGGACTGGAACGTATCTATCGAACCCGGACCGCGCTTCGGGCCTAGATGGACTCCCCAGTGCGCGCGGTGCAACAGCCCAGGTCAGGCCAGTGTGGTGCCTCGGCGGGCCTGGTACGAAGCCGGACACCGGGCCGGCAGCCACTGGTGCGCGCGATCTCCATACTGGCAGGTAGACTGCCCCAGAAAACACGAAGGGACAACCTCCACAGCCCACCTCGGTGGGCGTAGAAGTCGACCAGTAGGCCGTAATCTCCGTGCTGGGCGCCGTCGTCCCCGATACGGGTGCGTTGGTGGGGGATGCCACGTCAGTGGCTGTACGTGGGTGGCGAGCTGGTGATGTGGGTCGCCATGCTCGGAGCCTCGCGCGGCACGGATCTGCGGTAGCCGGCGTCCGAGCCGGTGCGCCGTTGACCAGCTACGGCAGGAGCCGTCGTCGGATTGTTCGAGATGACGTCGGCCCACGTGCGCCCGGGTGCGAGGCCCTGCGCGGTCTGCCGGTGCCCGCGCCCGGCGGGGACACCCTGTATCGGCAACTCAGGCCCGTGCTTCAGGTTGCTGGCAGGCCCGCATTCCCGACGGGCGGATTCGGAGCGCGGGTCCCGCCGAGGGGTGGAGGCGGTGCAGGGAACGACGCCTACCAGGCGTACCTCGACGTCTTCCTCACCACGCTGTCCAGCCTGCTGCACGCCACCGCGCTGATCACCGCCGGTGGTGCGCCCGCCGCCGAGTTCCTGCCCGATGCGCTGAGCTTCATCACCGGCATTCCGGAGATGATCGGCGACGGGGCGGAACTCGTACGGCGCCTCGAGGCCGGCGACCATCCCGGTTCCCTGAGCACGGCGCAGATGATGGGCGCCACCGCCGATCACATCCTGCGCACCAGCGAGTCGCTCGGCGTCGACCGAGAACTTCCGAAGGCGGTCAAGACGCACTACGACCAGATCATCGCCGCAGGTCGGGGCAGCGAGGACTGGAGCGCCCTCTACGACGTCATCAAGGCACGCTCCTGACCCGCTGCGCGCCATCACCCGCTGGGCCACGCCACCACCCGCTGTGGCCATTTCACCACCCGCCGGGCCTGCCATACCCGGCCGGGCCGGCGACCGGCGCCTCGCTCGGCACAACTCGACCGGTTGCCCCGAACTTTGCTGAAAGAATCTTGTCCGGCGGTGTCGGATCGGGGCAGAGCCGTTCGTAGCAGGGGTGAGAGGCGGCCACTGGGGTCGCCGGAGCAAGGAGTCAGAGATGTCGCGCTACCTGATCTCGTTCGACCGCGGCTGGATGACCTTCCCCGAGGAGGACCTGCCCGACGTGGCCAAGGCGGCCCACGCGGCGGTCGACGAGGCCAAGGCCGCCGGAGTCTTCGTCTTCGGCGGCGGGATCGGCGACGACGAGAAGACCACGCTCGTCGCGGTCGACGGGACGGTCACCGACGGTCCCTACCCCGAGACCAAGGAACAGGTTGGCGGCTTCGTGGTCGTCGATGTGCCGACCCGGGACGACGCCATCGCGTGGGCAGCCAAGTTCGCCGTCGCCTGCCGGTGCGCGCAGGAGGTCCGCGAGTTCCTGCCCGACCCGAGCATCGACGAGTGGCTGGCCCGCTGAGCGACGAAGGAGGATACGCGATGCCCACATACCTGCTGTCCGTCTACGGACCGGCCGAGCGCAACGAGTTCAGCGGTTACCCCACGAAGGAGGACCTGCTCCGGTCGCTCGAGGACACCAAGGCGTTCAACGACAAGCTCGCCGCGGAGGGCTACTTCGTCTTCGCCGACGGCCTGGAGCCCGCCACCACGGCCACGGTCGTCGACGGTCAGGGCGACCAGCCGGTGATCACCGACGGGCCGTACCTGGAGGCCAAGGAGTACCTCGGCGGCTTCTGGATCATCAAGGCCCCGGACCTGGATGTCGCGCTGCGGCTCGCCGCGGAAGCCTCGAAGGCCTGCCGCGGCAAGGTCGAGGTACGGTCCTTCCACACCGAGGAGTCCTTCGCTGCGCTGCTCGGATCGTGACCGAGCTCAGCGAGCACGCGGAGCAGGCGTCAAGTCCTGCCGCCGGGAGCAGGTCTGTCGACGTCGAGGAGGCGATCACCCAGGCTCACTGTCAGGAGTGGGCCCGGGTGGTCGCCACCGTGACCCGGCGCTTCGGCGACCTCGACGCGGCGGAGGACGCCGCCGCCGAGGCGTTCGCCGCCGCCGTCGAACGCTGGCCCCACGATGGCGTACCGCCGAATCCCGGCGCGTGGCTCACCACCACCGCCACACGCAAGGCCGTCGATCGCCTCCGCCGGGAGTCGCGCCGGGATGAGAAGCACCGGGAGGCTTCGCTGCTGTTCGACGACGCCGCACCCGAGCCGCTGGGCGCCATCGAGGATGACCGGCTTCGGCTGATCTTCACCTGCTGCCACCCGGCGCTCTCGGTGGAGGCCCGGGTCGCGCTGACGCTGCGGATGGTGGGCGGGCTGACCGTACCGGAGATCGCCCGTGCCTTCCTGGTTCAGGACGCGACGGTTGGCCAGCGGATCACCCGGGCGAAGGCCAAGATCAAGGCGGCCCGCATCCCGTTCCGCGTCCCCACCACGCAGGACCTGCCGGCGCGGCTGGATGCCGTCCTCGCCGTGCTGTTCCTGATATTCAACGAGGGCTATCTCGCGACCGGGGCGGGGACGGAGCCGATCCGCCACGACCTGACCGCCGAGGCGATCCGCCTCACCCGCCTGCTGCACGAGCTGTTGCCCGACGGCCGGGATGGCAGCGGCGAGGTGACCGGGCTGCTCGCGCTCATGCTGTTGACCGAGGCGCGCCGTCCCGCCCGCATCTCGGCGACCGGCGAGCTGGTCACGCTCAGCGAGCAGGACCGCGGCGCCTGGGACCGCGACCTGATCGAGGAGGGCCATCGTCTGGTACGCGAGCGCATCGCCGCGGTCGCCGCTGGCGGTCCGCCGCCGGGCCGGTACCAGTTGCTCGCCGCAATCAACGCCGTTCATACCTACGCGCGCGACGCGCGCGACACCGACTGGTCGCAGATCGTCGCCTTGTACGACCAACTGGTACGCATCGATCCCTTGCCGGTAGTCGCCCTCAACCGTGCGGTCGCCGTCGCCGAGGTCGACGGACCCGACGTGGCGCTCGCGCTGGTCGACCGCCTGCCGCTGGCGGGCTATCACGCATTCCATGCCACCCGGGCCGAGCTGCTGCGTCGCCTGGGTCGCAGCGAACAGGCTCGCGAGGCCTACGGTCGCGCGATCGAGCTCGCCGGCAACACCGCCGAGTCCGCCTACCTCACCCGCCGCCGCAGCCAGCTCAGCCCGCCGCGCACCGAGTAGTGAAGGACGCCAGCTCAACGGCCATCGGCTCCGGCTCCCACATGTGCATGGCGCCGGGGACTTGCTTTGCTTCGGCCCGCGGCAACACCGCGACGAGCGACGCGGCCGCGGCCGGCATCTGCGGGTACGTCTGCGTGCCGTACATCGCCAGTACGGGCACGTCGATGCGGGCCAGCTGTCGTGTCTCCAGTGCCCGCTGGGCCCACGCCAGGGACTGCGCGTCGGCGACCTGCGTCAGCAACGTCCTCCCGGCGCCATTCGTGTGCCTCACGCTGACCGTCACGACCCTGCCGGACGGTTTGCCGGGCGTAGAACATCGCGATCACCGCCGCGGCAGCCGCAACGACCGCCATTATGGTCGAGACAAGGGATGACACGATCGAGAAGACCTGCACGGGCGCACGCTACCGCCCAGGGCCGACGGTTTCTGTTGCGACTGCGTGGACAGGAAGGGGCGGCCGCGGAACGTCATCACCGTCACGAACTGGCGCGCGTCTAGGCTGTCCTCGTGGTGCAGAGTTGGCGCGGCATGTGGTGGGTCGGGGGTGAACCGGAGCAGAAGCTGCCCGGCACCCTCTACTACGGTGACGATGGCCGTCTTCGTCTGGAGCTGGTGGGGGCTTCGACGTTGAGGTTCGCGAGCCGCTTCCGGACGGCGGCTATGCCGTCTCGGCGGAGCCTCGGGACTTGGAGATCATCCACGGTGAGGCGGGCACGGAGCGCTTCACGCTGTTGGACAGCCACACCACGGATTGGCTGGGAATCTTCGCCGCCGCACTCGGCGGGAAGCAGATTCACCAACAAGACTGGGCCCCGACCGTTGCGCTGCGGGGTATTCACCTCGCGAGCGCGAGCGAGCCGGTGTTCGTGGGAGCACGGTTGCAGTTCGAGAGGCTGCTGCACTGGACGGACCGCAGCACGCTAGACCTAGCCCTTCTGCTGGATGGCGATAAGGCGAAGGGCCAGCAGGTTGGCCGGCGTGAGGTTGCACCGCTGATAGTCGATCATGGCCAGTTGAAGATCGGCTTGCATATCCGTGGTGACCAATTCGACATCAAGCATCGTCCAGTCTCCAACCGGAGGTCCCTAAAAGCAAGCGAGTGGGCTGAGCTCAGCATCGACTCATCCGCGCCGGTGCCGTACGACGCGTTTGACACGATTAGCAAGGACATGCAGGATCTGCTCACACTTGCCTCCTACGAGCCATGCGGTTCGCTGCGGCGTACCTTGATAGTCACCGATCGCGATAGCGGAGCTGGTCGCGCCGGTTACCGGCGTGAGGTTGAGGTTATGGGTCGGCAGGTCTACCGCACTGCGCCACGGGACCGAGAGCCTTTGCCCAAGTACCTTTTCACGCTGAACGATATGGCGTTCGACGAACTTGTCCCGAAGTGGCTGGCGCTTAAGGAAACAGCACGCATGGGATGCAACATCCTCTTCGGGCTCCGCTACATCAGCACTGGCTACATCGGAGCCCGGCTGCTGGGTGTTGCCACGGCGGCCGAGAGTATCCACGCGGCCTTGTGCCCGACGAGCACGCCCCTTCCTAAGGCTCAGTACAAGGCCCTAAAAAGGAAGCTGCTGGCAGCTCTGGAGGACGAGCCGGAAGAGATTCGGGACTTCGTTAACAAAGGGTTGCGTAACCATCCAACGTACCTCAATCGGATGCTTGACCTGGCCTCTATCCCAGATGCCCAGGCGGCCGACCGCGTGCTACACGACCGCACGCGCTGGGCGACCATGCTGAAGAACGCCCGGAACGACCTGGCGCACGCGAACGAGCGGTCGGACGAGGACGACGATCCGACGCCCGCACTCTGGCTTCTCGAAGTAACTTACGCATTGTTATGCCTCGTACTGATGGCGAAACTCGGTCTTGACGCTGCCGTACAACGCGCCGCCGTTGACCACCCCAGGATCGCCTGGGCCGCCATGCAATACAGGAAGCTGCTAGCGGCCAGCGATGAATGACTGCGGCCAGCCGAAGGCGCATTGCTTTTAGCGGCCGTGAACCGGGGAACACGCCACCTGGCCTGGCTGACGCTCAGTTCTCGGCGTGGTGTGTCCTTGGGCCGGCGTTGGACAGGCGCCGGCCCAAGATCCCTGCCTTGCCGCGAACCCACAGGATCAATCCGACTTCGACCCTCCTGCCAAGGTCGCCGGGCGGCTGTGGTGTCCCGCATGGGACGTTTTTCCGGCTATGAACAGAGACAAAACGATCACCCCTTTCGTAAGGGTTACGGGTCAGTCTACGACGACCGGTTGGCTGTGCTGGATGGAAGTCGTCGCGGCGTTGACCTGGCAGGCGCGGCGCTGCCAGCTCGGGTGCGTTTCGCGCTCACCCGGCCCAGCGACTACTGCGGCGGCTGGCCCTCGGGTTGACCGAGGCAACCCCCCCGTCGCCCTCCTGGACGTGCTGGCCGAGTTCAAACACGAATCGCACCGTCGCGCAGCCGACTGCGGCATCTCGCGCTGCGGGTCTGGCTCGCTCTGAAGTCACGGTGACGTCGCGGCACGAGCAAGGATCTCCGGGAGAGCGTGCTCCGCGGCGCCGATGGCACTATCACCCCCGAACGTGTGTGCGTAGCTTGTCGGGATTGTTGACCTCCGTGTGCTCGGATGGTGATCCTGCGACGGCGAACTGGCCGGGATTCCCTGGTACTGGCTGGACGGTAGTCGGGATGTAGCCAGAGGTGCTACGCTTGTTCGAGTACCACGCGGCTCGGACCCGCCGAAACTGGGGCGGACTGGCCAGGTTTCGTTGATGGTTAGTCGGATAGCGGTGCCGAGATGGTCGAGACATCGAACGATCTGACTACGGATCAGAAGGTTAGGGGTTCGAGTCCCTTCGGGCGCGCAAGATCTTCTGGGGCCTGGCCTGGCACTATGCACCGGCGTCGATTGCGTCTCTTCGTCCTTTTCGGACGATGGGGGCCTCGTGGAGGCCTCTGTGGTTTCGTGCGGCTAGCCTGATCGTGATCGGGGACTGTCAAGCCAACGGTGTAAGTGATCTTGGCTAGTGCCTTGCGAGAGAGAGCCGACTCTCGAAGACGATGTCGAATGCGTTCAACGCCGCCTTCCATCGTGTGGTCCAGCGGCCGCGACCGCGATCGGGAGGGGTCGAGGCTCATCCACTTCGACCGGCACACCGTCACGCAGCCAGCGGGTCGCCGCCGTGTGCCGCATCCAATGTGGGTTGAGGGCCCGCGGGCCGTTTGGGATCATCCTCATTCGATCTGAGGCAGCCTCGCGGAGGTGACGGCCGCTAGACTGGATCACACTCGAGCCACGGCTCTCGGCGGTGGGGCCCGCCGTCCCATGAGGAGAACCGCAGCGTCGCCAACGGTCCCTACCGGTCCCTCATGTGTGCTGGTAGGAGGAGCCCGTATGCGGTCCCATCCGCAGGCTGCCGCGAGGCAGTCGGTCGGTCGTGTTGGTCTTCGGGGCCCGCGCCGGCCGGCGGACGTGCCCGCCGGAACCTGGCCCGTCCTGGCGGTGATCGCCGCCGGCGGCGTGGTCGGCGCGCTGGCTCGCTACGGGATCCAGCTCGGGTTGCCGCACCGCCCGGGCGGGTTCCCGTGGTCCACGTTCCTGGTCAATATCACCGGATGCCTGCTGATCGGAGCGCTGATGGTGCTCATCGTCGAGGTGTGGTCCGGTGCGCGGCTGCTGCGACCGTTCCTCGGTGTCGGGGTGCTGGGCGGGTACACGACCTTCTCCACCTACGTCCTGGACATCCAGCAGGCCGTCACCGCGGCCGCCGCAGCCACGGCGCTGCTCTACCTGGCCGCCACGCTGCTCGGCGCGCTGTTCGCCGTCTGGGCCGGTGCCGCGTTGACGACCCGGACAGTGCGGTGGCTGCGCCGCGCCAGCGACTCACAGGGAGGCGAGCAGTGAAACAGGCTCAAGCCGCGACCCGGCTGTCAATCTTCGTCGGGGACAGCGACACCTGGCACCACAAACCCCTGTCCACCGAGATCGTGCACCGCGCTCACGCGGCCGGACTGGCTGGCGCGACGGTGCTGCACGGGGTCGAGGGATTCGGCGCGTCCAACCGCGTCCACACCACCCGCATCCTGTCGCTGTCGGAGGACCTGCCGGTCGTCATCGTCATCGTGGACACCGAGGAAGCGATCCGCGCGTTCCTCCCCCAACTCGACGAGCTGATCAGCGAAGGCATCGTGATTATCGATCCGGTCGAGGTGATCCGCTACACCGGCCGCAGCCAGGAGGCCAGGTGACGTTCCTGCTCGTCGCCCTGGGCGCGGCGCTCGGCGCGCCGCTGCGGTATCTGACCGACCGGTTCATTCAAGCCCGCCACGACTCCGTCTTCCCGTGGGGGACGCTGACGGTCAACGTCGCCGGCTCGCTCCTGCTCGGCCTGCTCGTCGGTGCCCGCGCCGGCCCCGCCATCATGGCCCTGGCCGGCGTCGGGTTCTGCGGCACGCTGACGACCTACTCGACGTTCAGCTACGAGACTCTACGGCTGGCTCAAGGCGGATCCCGCTTCTACGCCATCGCGAACATCGTCGCCAATGTCGTCGCCGGGCTTGGCGCCGCGTTTCTCGGCCTGGCCATCGGACTGGCCTCCGCCGGCTGATGACGCCACTCGGACCTGGCGTGACGCTACCACTCACTCCTGGGCCGCCCGTTCGAGCGGTGGGACCGGGGCCCGGCACGTCGGGCCCTGACCCCACCGCACAGGCCTGGTTCTCCCGGAGCGGACGTACGCAC
>JADGGF010000775.1 GCA_019690055.1 Micromonosporaceae bacterium | reverse complement strand
ATGAAGATCGTCGTACTCGTCAAGCAGGTGCCGGATTCGGGGGCGGAGCGCAGTTTGCGCGGTGATGACCACACCGTGGATCGGGCGTCGGCGAGCAATGTCCTCAATGAGATGGATGAGTATGCCATTGAGGAGGCGTTGCGGGTCAAGGAGGCGGTGGGGGGCGAGGTCACGGTGGTGACGATGGGCCCGCCGCAGGCGGTGGAGGCGGTGCGGAAGGCGTTGCAGATGGGGCCGGACAAGGCGGTGCACGTGGTCGATGACGCGTTGCACGGGTCGTGTGCTCTGGCGACGTCGAAGGTGCTGGCGGCGGCGGTGCGCACGTTGGAGCCGGATCTGATCCTGGCGGGGGCGGAGGCGACGGATGCGCGGGGTCAGGTGATTCCGCACATGCTGGCCGAGCGGCTGGGTGTGGCGGCGCTGACCGGGGCGCGCAAGCTGACGGTCGACGGTGGCCGGTTGACGATCGAGCGGCAGACCGAGGAGGGCTATGAGGTGGTGACCGCGGCGATGCCGGCGGTGGTGTCGGTGTGGGACACGATCAACGAGCCGCGGTACCCGTCGTTCAAGGGGATCATGGAGGCCAAGAAGAAGCCGGTGCAGACCCTGTCGTTGGCCGATCTGGGTATCGCCCCGGGCGAGGTGGGGTTGGCTGGCGCGTCCACGGCGGTGGTGGAGGCGACCCCGCGCCCGCCGCGGCAGGCCGGTGTGCGTGTGGTCGACGAGGGCGACGGTGGCGTGAAGCTGGTCGAGTTCCTCGCGTCGGAGAAGTTCGTTTAAGGCCCTGACCCCCGACATCGAGCAGAAGGATTGACATGGCTGAGGTTCTGGTTCTGGTCAAGGTCGCCGGGGGCGCGGTGAGCAAGCCGACGCTGGAGGCGTTGACGCTGGCCCGCGGGCTGGGCGAGCCGGCGGCGGTGGTGGTGGAGGCGCCCGGCACCGCGGCGTCGCTGGTCGAGCGGCTGGGTGAGTACGGCGCGGCCAGGGTGTACGTGGCCGAGTCCGAGGACGCGGCCCGGTACCTGGTCACGCCGAAGGCGGCGGTGCTGGAGACGCTGGTGCGGCAGACCTCCCCCGCCGCGGTGCTCATCCCGTCCACTCAGGAGGGTCGGGAGGTCGCCGCCCGGCTGGCCGTGCGGCTGGACAACGGGGTGCTGGTCGACGTGGTCGACCTGGCCGCCGACGGCACCGCCACCCAGTCCATCTTCGCCGGATCGATCACCGTCAAGTCCAAGGTCACCCGGGGCATCCCGCTGGTCACCGTGCGACCCTCGTCGGTCACGCCCACCCCGGCCCCGAC
>JADGGF010000774.1 GCA_019690055.1 Micromonosporaceae bacterium | reverse complement strand
GTCCAACGGCTGGAACGTCCATGGTCGTGATCATCGGAGGCGCCCGGCCGAGGCACCGTCGCTCGGTGTGCCGCTGGTGCCGAGGGCGGCCGGCGCGCCTAGCATGGGCCGGTTGAGGCGGTAGCGAGCAGGACGGATGACGGTGGTCGATCGGCGCGGGTTCGGGCTCGACGAGTTCGGGCTGGACGACCGCCTGCGCCTGTTCAGCTACGTGACCGCCGAGAACCGCGTGGCGTACCTGTGGGTGCTGCGGGCCATGGAGTCGGCCCGGGCCGACTACCACGTCCTGCTGCACACCACCGACGTGGCGCAGGCGCTGGCTCGGCTGCACCACGAGTATCCCGACTGTCCCGACCCGGCCGAGCTGGAACTGCCCCGGCTGCTGGACGCGCTCGTCGAGTGGGGGGTGCTGGATCGGGCCCAGGACGCGACCCGGGTCGCCACCCTGGCCGAGTACCGCAACCGGCACTCGGTGTACCAGTTCACCGAGGCCGGCTACCGGGCCCACCGGGCCGTGGAGAGCGTGCTCGCCGCCCGCGTCGAGGACAGCGGGCTGTCCCGGCTGGTCTTCGCCGACCTGCTGGCGGATCTCGAGGCCCTGGCCGAGGCGAACCGGACCGGTGACGCCGAGGAGGTATACCGCAAGATCAATCGGCTGGACCGGGCGCTGGCGGACATCGCTGAGCGGGCCGCCCGCTTCTACCACATGCTGGGCGACCTGAGCCGCACCAACGACACCCGGCCCGAGGTGTTCCTCGCCCACAAGGACGCGCTGCTGGTGCACCTGCGCGACTTCCACGACGAGCTGCAGCGGTACACGCCCAAGCTGCGGGAGGCGGTCGCCGCGGTCGAGGCGACCGGGCTCGACCGCATGATCGAGGCGGCGGCCCGGGCCGACGAGCGGCTGTTCCGCACCCACGCCGAACGCGTCGAGGACTGGCGGCGCCGGTGGGCCGGCCTGCGCTCCTGGCTGGCCCCGCCCGGAGTGGACCAGGTCAGCGAGGCCGACCGGCTCGCCGACGCGACGATGTCGGCGATCGGCGACGTGCTGGCCCTGCTGCGCCGGGTGGTCGAGTCGCGGCGCGGCGGGATCAGCCGCGAGTCGCAGCTGCGGCACCTCGCCGCCTGGTTCACCACGGTGGCCTCCGAGGAGGCGGCTCACGCCCTCTTCGACGCCGCGTTCGGGCTCAGCTCGCCGCGACACGTCAATGTGGAGTATCCCGACGCCGAGGCGATCTCCACCCGGTTGTCCTGGTGGGACGCGCCCGCGGTCGAGCTGTCCCGGACGCTGGTGCGGTCGGGCCGGGAG
>JADGGF010000118.1 GCA_019690055.1 Micromonosporaceae bacterium | reverse complement strand
CGGGACAGGGCCAGCGGGGCTGGCGCCGCCCGGAGGGGGCCAGCCGCCGCGGTCGGCGGCTGGCCGATCGCGGGCCGGCCTGATCGCCGGCATCGTCGCCGCGGCCGTCGTCCTGCTGCTGTTGACGATCACCGGTGCCGTGCTGCTTAAGCGCAGCGTGGCCCGGTCAACACCGGACGTGGCCGAGCCCACCGGCGTAACCACGCCGGATGAGCCCAAGCCTGGCGACGAGGGGTCCGGCGAAAAGAGGCTCGCCATCGGCGAAAGGGCGGAGTTGTCCCGGCACTGGGCCGTGTACGTCACTCGCGTCGAGTGGTTCGACAAGCGCTGCATCGGGGGCATCGATCTCGAACATCCCGTCGTCGTCTTCGACGTGACGTTCGAGGTCTACGCGGGCACCGTGGAGATGCAGCCGTACCACTTCGATTACATCACCGACAGTGGCTATGAGGCCCCATCCGACTTCTTTTCCCGCTGTGACGAACCGCAGCTCGAGGGCAGCGAGGTCTTCACGGCCGGTGACCGGGTGACCGGCAAGATCGCGTTTGAGGTGCCTGGGGGCGAGGGCGGGACCCTGACGTATTGGAGTGTTTACGGAGCCAACGCGTCCTGGATCGTCCCCGGTCGACCCTGACCAGTACCGCAACGCGTCCCTCAGCCCGGTCCGGAGTCATTGATGGTTGACGCTTTACGGTACAGTTCGACCGTCGACGGAAGGAACTGATCGGTGTCGAATCCGTTCGGGTCGCCGCCGGAGCAGGCGGGACAGTCGCCCTACCAACGACAGCCATCCGCCGAGCCCGGCCCGCCGCCGTCCCCGTGGGCGCCGCCTCAGCCGCCACCTGCGCCGATGGCCCCGCCGCTCCCGCCGGCGGCCCCGCCGGTGCGACCGCACTCGCTGCCTTCACCGACGCCCGGAGGCGAGCAACCGCCGCCTCCACGGTCGAGGACCGGCCTGATCGTCGGCATCGTCGCCGCGGCCGTCGTCGTGTTGTTGTTGGTGATCACCGGTGCCGTGCTGCTGGCGCGCAACGTGGCCGAATCAACGTCGAACGTGGCCGAGCCCACCGGCCCGGCCACGCCGGCGCCGGATGAGCCCGCGCTCGGCGACGACAGGCTCGGCCTCGGCATCGGCGAGGGTGCGGAGTTCTCCAAGCGGTGGTCCTTGGTAGTCACTCACGTCGAGTGGTTCGACAGACCCTGCAACGGGATCGGCCGTCTCGATCATCCCGTCGTCGTCTTCGACCTGACGTTGGAGGTGTACTCCGGCTCAATCGCCCTGCACGGGTTTAACTTCGTGTACATCACCGACAGCGATGTTGTGGCCGAATCCGTCTACTTCGGCCCCTGTAACGAGCCGGAGTTCTATCCCGGCCCGGACCACGTGCTCGCGCCCGGCGAACGGTTGACCGGCAAGCTGGCGTTTGAGGTGCCCGGTGGTGAGGGCGGGCGCCTCGAGTATGTGCCCTCGTTCGATGAATTGGTCGGCCCCGCGGTGTCCTGGACCGTTCCCGGCCAACGCTGACCGCTCCCGGGTGGGCGCCGGGCAGTCCGGTTCGGCGAGGTTGGCCCCACTTGGTGCTCCGGGCGCAACGACGCCCACGGGTGTCGGGATTGTGCGGACGGTCAGAAACGCCGCCGCTCAGAACAGGGCGAGCTGGCCGGGGGCCGGGTCGCGGCGGGCGCGCGGGCTGCGCCGCCACACCCACGGCTGGGCGACCTGGGCCAGTGCCTCCGGTGTGGGGGGCGGGCTGCCGCCGGTCAACGCCCACAACGATGGTCCTAAGTAGATACCTCGCTCGGCGAACGCCCGCCGCATGACGAACCGGTCGACCGGCAGGCGTACGTCATCCGGGTTTGGCACCGGCAGGTCGGCCCGCAGGCGCATCAGGGACCGGTTGCGGGCCACGATGGCCCGGGCCTCTGGTGAGGCCAGCGTCTGCGCCGCGGCCTCTCCGACCACGGACCGTACGCTCGCGGCCGCCCCGGTATCGAGGGCGGTCCACGCTGCCTCGACCGTCCCGAAGGCGGCGAGCAACCGGGCGGCGGTGGCCGAGCCGAACCCGCGCACCCCCGGCAGGTTGTCCGACGGGTCGCCCCGCAGCGCGGCGTAGTCCACGTACTGCCACGGGTGCACGCCGTAGACCTCGAGCAGGGCCTGCGGGGTCACGAGCACGGCCTCGTCGATCCCGCCGTTGCGCACCCGCAGAACCGAGGTCGACTCATCGATGAGCGCGAACGCGTCGCGGTCGCTGGTCATCACCACCGTCCGCCAGCCGCAGCGACGCGCGTGCGCGGCCGCGCTGGCCAGCACGTCATCGGCCTCATGGGCGCGGGCCACGATCGTGGTGAGCCCGGCCTCGGCCAGCAGCCCCGGGGCGGCGCGGATCTGCTCCGCCAGGTCGTCGGGCTTGTCGGGGCGGTGGGCCTTGTACCCGGGGTACTCCGCCTTGCGGCGCGACTCGTCGGGGCAGTCGAAGCCGATCAGCAGGGCGTCGGGGCGCAGCTTGGCCGCCGCTCGGGCGATGTAGCCGATCAGGCCCCGCAGGGCCCAGACCGGGGCCTGATCGGTGGGCCGACCGACGGCCGGCGGCGTGCGCGGGGGGCCGGCACCAGCCAGCCCCGGCGCCGCGGGCGCGGGAGAGCCGGGCTGGTAGGCCGACCCCGCGTGGTAGGCGCGGTGGGTGAGGCTGTTGCCGTCCACCACGAGCAGCAGCGGCGCCGGGTTCGACACCGCCGCAGCGTACTACCGGGGTCCGTCGTTCTGGCGGATCCGCCGTTCTCCCGGTCTGTCGTCCCCTCCGACGGTGATCGTCGTCGATCTTGTGGCTGGGTCGGCCCGGTCCAGCGGCCCAACGAACTGCCATCTATGTATGTACGCACGGTGAGCGGACTGTGACAACACTCTCACGCACCGACCGGGTTCGCCGTGGTTCCCCGGGCGACGGTTGCGGGCTACTCTGCGGTAACAGGCCATGCGGACCGAAGTGAGGGAAGCCATGACCAGTGCCGTCATCGTCGACGTCGTACGGACCGCCACCGGGCGGGGCAAGCCGGGCGGTGCCCTGCACGGGGTACACCCCGTGACCCTGCTCGCCACCACGATCCGGGCGCTGGTCGACCGTACGGGCATCGACCCGGCCGTGGTCGACGACGTGATCGCGGGCTGCGTCAGCCAGGTCGGGGACCAGTCCATCAACATCGCCCGCAACGCCGTGCTGGCGGCCGGGTTCCCCGAGTCGGTGCCGGCGACGACGATCGACCGGCAGTGCGGGTCGAGCCAGCAGGCCGCCCACTTCGCCGCCCAGGGCGTGCTGGCCGGGGCGTACGACGTCGTGATCGCCTGCGGGGTCGAGTCCATGAGCCGGGTGCCGATGGGCAGCAACGCGGCCGGCGGCGACCCGTTCGCCCCGCTGTGGGAGGGCCGGTACCCGGACGGGCTGGTCGGGCAGGGCATCAGTGCGGAGCTCATCGCGGCCCGGTGGAAGCTCGACCGCGCCACCCTCGACGAGTTCGCGGCCCGGTCGCACGCGCGGGCAGCCGCCGCGGCGGCGCAGGGGGCGTTCGCCAACGAGATCGTCCCGGTCACGGTCACCGCGGCCGACGGCACCAGCAGCGAGCACGTGACCGACCAGACCATCCGTCCCAGCACAACGGTGGCGGGGCTGGCCGAGCTGAAGTCCTCGTTCTACGACCCAGGCCTGGCCCAGCGTTTCCCGGAGATCGGCTGGCACATCACCCCCGGCAACTCGTCACCGCTGACCGACGGCGCCTCCGCGGCGCTCATCATGAGCGAGGAGAAGGCGGCCGCGCTCGGACTGCGGCCTCGGGCCCGGTTCCACACCTTCGCGGTGGCCGGCAGCGATCCGCTGCTCATGCTCACCGGCATCATCCCGGCGACCCAGAAGGTGCTGGCCCGCTCCGGACTGTCCATTGAGGACATTGACGCCTACGAGGTGAACGAGGCGTTCGCCCCGGTGCCGATCGTGTGGCAGCGCGAGTTCGGCGCCGACCCGGCCAAGCTCAACCCGCGCGGGGGCGCGATCGCACTCGGCCACCCGCTTGGCGCCTCGGGCACGAAGTTGCTCGCCACGCTCGTCAACTACCTGGAGGCGACGGGCGGCCGGTACGGTCTGCAGACCATGTGCGAGGGCGGCGGCATGGCCAATGCCATGATCATCGAGCGGCTCTAGCATTCGCGATCCGATCGACCGTCCACCGGTCACCGTCCGGGCAACCCGGCGCGTCTGAACGGTCCGGTGTGTCCGGGCATTCCGGCGCGACATCGCCGCCGACGGTGGCCGCGTGGCCTGGGGAGGAAGGGACCTAGTCGAACCATGGACATCACGAACAAGGCGGCGCTCGTCACCGGCGGCGCATCCGGGCTCGGCCTCGCCACGGTGAAGGCGCTGCAGAGCGCGGGCGCGCGGGTGGTCATCGTCGACCTGCCGACGTCGAAGGGCGCGGACGTCGCGGCCGAGATCGGCGCCACCTTCGTCGCGGCCGACGTGACCAACGAGGAGCAGGTCGCCGCCGCGGTGGACACCGCCGCCGGGCTCGGGCCGCTGGCGGTCGTGGTGAACTGCGCGGGCATCGCCAACGCCATACGCGTGGTCGCCAAGGACGGCACGGTCTTCCCGCTCGCCGAGTTCACCAAGGTCATCCAGGTCAACCTGGTCGGCACGTTCAACGTGATCCGGCTGGCCGCCGCGAAGATGATCGCGTCGACGCCGGTCGATGGTGAGGAGCGCGGGGTCATCGTGAACACCGCTTCGGTGGCGGCGTTCGACGGTCAGATCGGCCAGGCCGCCTACTCGGCCTCCAAGGGCGGGGTCGTGGGGATGACCCTGCCGATCGCCCGCGACCTGGCCCAGCACAAGATCCGGGTGATGACGATCGCGCCCGGGATCTTCCACACGCCACTGTTCCATGGCCTGCCGGAGGAGGCGGTCAAGTCGCTGGGCGCCCAGGTGCCGCACCCGTCGCGGCTCGGCGACCCATCCGAGTACGCGGCGCTGGTCGCGCACATCGTGGCCAACCCGATGCTCAACGGCGAGGTGATCCGCCTCGACGGCGCCATCCGTATGGCCCCGCGCTGACCGGGTCCACCGTCACGGAGCCCGGGCCTGTCATGGCCCGGGCCTGTCAGGCGGCCCGGTCCCGGGACGGGGCCCGCGTACGGGCAGCAAGCCCCACCGCGACGGCGGATCGGCGGTGGGGTAGCGTGCGGCGGCGTGGAGACCAGTGGCGGCGGAGTGACCGGCATGGTGCGCCGGATCGGGCGGCGGGAGTTCGACTTCGCCCGCCAGGTCGCGGTGATGGCGATCGTCAATCGGACGCCCGACTCGTTCCATGACCGGGGGCGGACGTTCGCCTTCGACGCCGCCGTGGCCGCGGTGCGGGACGCGGTCCGGGACGGGGCGGACTGGGTCGACATCGGCGGCGTGCCCTTCGGTCTGCACGCCGGCGAGGTGACCGAGCAGGAGGAGCTGGACCGCGTGGTCCCGCTCGTCGCGGCGGTCCGGGCCGACTCGGATGTTGTGATATCGGTCGATACCTATCGGGCCGGGGTGGCCCGGGAGGCGTTGGCGGCCGGGGCCGACGTCATCAACGACACCTCGGGCCTGTACGACCCGAACCTGGCCGACCTGGTCGCGCAGACCGGGGCCACGCTGGTCATCACGCACAGCCTCGCCTCGCCGCCGCGCACGCCGGTGATCCGACCCACCTACACCGACGTGGTCGCGGAGGTACGCGCGTTCCTCGCCGACCGGGTCGCGCTCGCCCGTTCCCGGGGCGTGGCACCCGAGCAGATCGTCATCGACCCGGGGCACGACCTGAACAAGAACACCTACCACTCGCTGGAGCTGACCCGGCGCCTGGACGAGATCGCGTCGTTGGGCTATCCGCTGCTCGCGGCCGTGTCTCACAAGGACTTCATCGGTGAGACGCTGGGCGCGCCGCAGGACCAGCGGCTGGAGGGCACGCTCGCCGCGCTGACCGTCTGCATCGTCAAGGGCGCCCGCATCGTTCGAGTGCACGACGTCGCGGCCACGGTGCGGGCGGTCCGGATGACCGAGGCGATCCTGGGCTGGCGGCCCCCGGCCTACACCCGCCACAACATGTGACCGGCGCGGCCTGACTGTCCGCAGTAGAGGTCACCGTACGGTCAGGGCGCGCGGCGCCGCGCGGACCGGTCCGGCGAGAAGCCAGCACGGTCAGGCGCGCGTGTAGCGCAGGAAGAGCTCGTCCTCGGCCGCGAGGATGTGCGCCAGCGACAGCTCGCGGACCGCGGTGGGCGGGCCGGCCACGATACGCCCCGGCCCGGGACCGACGAGCTTCGGCGCCACGGTGAGGCAGATCTCGTCCACGAGATCGGCGTCGATGAGGGAGCCGAGCAGGTGGGGACCGCCCTCGCAGAGCACGTGGACCAGCCCGCGCTCGGCCAGGGCATCGAGGGCGGCGGCCAGGTCGACGTCCTCCGTGCCGACGCCGATCACGTCGGCCACCTCGGCGAACCGGCCCCCGACCCGTGTCGCGGTCCCTTCGGTGGTGACGATGACGGGCCGCTGAGGGGCCAGGGTGAAGCGGGGATCGGCGGGGTCGAACCCCAGCCGGCGGGTCACCAGCACCAGGACCGGATCGGGGGTGCGGCCGCGCTCGGCGCGCATGCGCTGGCGGTCCTCGCCTGTCCGCAGTGGACTGTAGCCCTCGACCCGGACGGTCCCGGCCGCCACCAGGACGGCGTCGCAGTTTACCCGCAACAGGCCGAGCACCCGGCGGTCCCCGGGCCCACCGAGCGGGGCAGAGCGTCCCTCGAGCGTGACCGCACCGTCCACACTGGACACGAAGTTGACGCGCAGCAGGCGCTGGCCGTCGGGGGTGGGGTAGGCGGCGACGATGTCCTCGTCGCTGAGCGGATCCGGGTCGGCGACCGGCCAGAGCCGCCGCATCACCGCTTCGGTGGTCGACACGCCCTCATTATGCGCGGGCCGAGCCGGTCAGGTGGTGCTCCGGAGCTGGCCGGGCAGGCGGAGGGTGCGGCCGACCGCCGCGAGGTGGGCCAGCAGCGCGGCCGTGGCCGGTGGGTCGGGCGGCTGCCCGTGCACGGCGGCGAAGACGTGCCGGCCGTCGCCCGGCAGGCGGACGGCGCGCACGCCGGGGTGGCGGTGGGCCGCGAGGGCCAGCGCGGGCAGGATGGTGACCCCGTGACCGGCGGCGACGAACGCCTGAAAGGCCACGTAGTCGTCGGTCGTGATGGTGATGTCGGGGGTGAAGCCGGCCCGGTCGCAGGTCCGCAGCAGGTGGGCCCGGCAGCGGTCACAGCCCGCGATCCATCGCTGTTGGGCGTGGTCGGTCACCGTGCGGCCCCGCGTTCCCTTGCGGGTCACCAGGTACAGGGGCTCGTGCAGCACCGGGATCCGCCGCAGCCCGTCGTCTTCGCCGCCGGCCGCGTCGTACGAGAAGAGCAGGGCGACGTCGACGTCGCCGGAGCGCAGCAGCGCCGCCGCGTCCGGCGGTTCCGCCTCGGTGAAGCGCAGCTCGATGCCGGGGTGCTCGGCGAGCAGCGACGCCGCCGCGGTCGGCACGAGCGTGGACAGGGCCGACGGGAAGGCGGCCAGCCGGACCCGCCCGGCCCGGAGCCCGACGAAGCTGGCCAGCTCGGCCTCGGCGGCGTCGAGGCGGGCGAGGATCTCCTCGGCCCGCTCGGCGAGCAGCCGGCCGGCGTCGGTGAGCCGGATGCCCCGGCCGACCCGCTGGGTCAGCTGGCTGCCCGTCTCCGCCTCGAGCCGGGCGAGGTGGTGGCTCACCGATGGTTGCGCATATTTCAGCTCCCGGGCGGCCGCGGTGACCGAGCCGAGCCGGGCGACGGCGACCAGCACGCGCAGCCGGGTGACGTCGAGCATGGCGACCAGCGTAGCCGACTCATCAGTCGGGTCGATTGATTTCCTACGAAACTGGCATTAGACCTATGCATAGGTTCCCGCCGAGGATGGGACTCGCCTGAGGCCCATCGAGGAGTGGACCATGTCACCAGATCTGTCCATCGTGGACCGACCACGGGCGGCGGCCCGGGTCGGGCGCGTGCAACGCCGCACGCTCGCCGTCCTTGCCGTCTCCCAGGTCCTGGGCAACTTCGGCACCGTCGCCGGCATATCCGTGGGCGTGCTGCTCGCGGGCACGCTGGCCGGGACCGCGATCTCCGGGCTGGCCCAGAGTCTCGTGGCCGTCGGGCAGGGCCTGCTGGCCGTGCCGTTGAGCCGGCTGATGGACCGGCGCGGCCGCCGGACCGGGCTCGCCGTGGGGTACGCGGTGGGGGCCGCCGGCGCCGGGCTCACCGTGCTCGCGGCCGGGGTGGAGTCGGCCGCACTGCTGCTCGTCGGGCTGCTGCTCTTCGGCGGCGCCGGCGCCGGCAACTACCAGACCCGCTACGCCGCCGCCGACCTGGCGACCCCGACGAACCGGGCCCGTCACGTCGCCCTGGTCCTCTGGGTCGCCACGCTGGGTGCCGTGCTCGGTCCCAACCTGGCCGCGGCCACCGACGCGCTGGCCCGGCGGGCCGGATTCGCCCCCTATGCCGGGCCGTTCCTCGCCGCGCTGGTCGGGTTCGCCCTGTGCACGGCTGTGCTCGCGGCCCTGCTGCGCCCGGATCCACTGCTGCTCGCCCGGACGCTCCGTGGCCCGGTCGATCGGGGTGGTTCGGTTGATCCGGCCTCGGCCGGCGACCGTCGAGGGCCGGGCGGTTCGCGCGGGGCCTGGCGGGAGATCGCGGCCAACTCTCGCGCCCGGCTGGGCGTGGCGGCCCTCGGGGCCGGGAACGCGTCGATGATCGCGATCATGGCGATGACACCGTTCTACATTGGACAGTTCGGCCACGCGCACGACGAGACGCTGCGCATCCTCGGCGTGACCATCGGGGCGCACGTGATCGGCATGTACGCCTTCTCCCCGCTCTTCGGCTGGCTGGCCGACCGCGCCTGGCTGCGCGACGGCCGCCGCGTGGTGATCCTCGGCGGGCTCGGCCTGCTGCTCGTCGCCTGCGCCGTCACCGGCACGGCGAACAACGACCCGACCCAGCTCGCGCTCGGGCTCGGCCTCGTCGGGCTCGGCTGGTCGGCGACCATCGTGGCCGGATCGACGATGCTCACCGAAGCTGTGGCCCCCGACCGCCGGCCTTCGGTCCAGGGCGTGGGCGACATGCTCATGACGCTGGCCGCTGCCGTCGCCGGGGTGATCGCCGGCCTGATCACCGCCTGGTCCAGCTTCCCGACCCTGACGGCCGTCGTCGCCGTGGGGCTGCTGCCCGTCGTCGCGCTGGGCCTGCGCCCCCAGACCAGGGCGTTGGGCCTGCGTACGCACGAAGGCTGACCGTCCACTCATCGTGGGGGCCGGCTCGCGCGGGGTTGAACCTCACGCCACGGGAGGTCTTACGGTCGAGCTCGTGGCGGATGAGGGCGTACCCGGTGATGACGGGAGGCGGTGGAAGGTCGGGGAGCTGGCCGAGGCGACCGGGCTGACCGTGCGTACGTTGCACCACTTCGACGAGATCGGTCTGCTCCAGCCCTCTGAGCGATCCCCGGGCGGACATCGGCTCTACACCGACGCCGAGGTGCGCCGCCTCTATCAGGTGCTGGCGCTGCGCCAGCTCGGTGTACCGCTGGCGGAAATCAAGTCATTGGACGGAGATCTCTCCGGCCTCATCCGACGGCAACTGCTCCAGGTCGAGCAGCAGATCGGCCAACTGCAGCAGGTGCGCCAGCACATCCTGTCCCTGCTCCACCGCCTGTCCGATGGACCCACGATCGACCAGCTTCTCGCCGTGATGGAGGCCATGATGAAGACGAGCTACTTCACCCCGGACCAGTTGACCCGGCTCAAGGCCCGACATCGCGAAGTGGGGGCCGAGGGGTTCCAGCGCTGGCGAGCCCGCTGGACGGAGATCGCGGATGAGGTCCGGGCCCACCTGGCCGCCGGAACGGATCCGGCCGACCCGGAGGTCCAGGCCGCCGCCCGGCGCTGGACCCAGCTCATGGACGAGATGACCGGCGGCGACCGGTCGATCCTCGCCGCAATGTACGCCAAAATGGACGGACAGGGCCCGGAGGCGGCGACCCTCGACGTGGTCAGCTCCGACGTATGGGCCTACGTCAAGCGAGCCCTCGCCGTCGGCCACCAGGCCGCATGACTTGGCCAGGCCGCCTAGCGCAGCAGCAACCACCAGGCGGCGGCCGCGCCGGCGAGGGCGACGGGGACCGAGGCGGCGAGCCAGGCCAGCCACCGGCGTGCCCGGCGCGGTTGCGGTCCGGGCGCCGGGTCCACCGGTCGGGGGTTCAGCAGGGCGGCGTCCGGGACGCCCGGTCCGAAGCGCAGCCGTACGGTCACACCGTCCACACTGGACG
>JADGGF010000773.1 GCA_019690055.1 Micromonosporaceae bacterium | reverse complement strand
TGTTTCGGTACGTAACGAGCGGACGTTACCAGGAACCCGCCGTCAGGGCAATGGATCATATTTCCAGGAATTCGGAGAAAGTGAGTCTTCTATAACCGGGCGGGTCTGTACTACGATCAGCCCGAGGTTGTATTCGAGCTAACTCTTTGGAGGTGATTACATGATGCGCTGTCGCAAATGTTCTAGGCCCGTGCACGACTGCCAGGCCTGCAATGGGGGACGGGCGACGGGCATCGTCGGGAAGCTGACCTGTCGCACATGCAACAACACGGGTTCCGTCTGCAATGAGCACGGCGGCCACTGGAAGTAGTCCATCAACGGTCGGCTCCACCGACCCCTTCACTTAGAGGAGAAGACGTTGGCAACCTGGCGGGACGTCGCTGCGTATATACGTGCCAACTACAAGATCACTGACGAGGACGACTCCAATATCACGCTGGTGTTCGGAATCGACGGAACCCGCACCCAGATCGTCGTGCTGTCCCAGGCTCTGCTCATGGACGGTGCCGAGGAGTGGGTGCAGATTTCCTCACCCATCGCAAGGGTGAACCAAATCAACGTCAACGCGGTTCTCCGCGCGATCGCCCCCATGGTGGTCGGCGGTCTGGCGATCTACGGGGACTTCCTGGCTATTCGCGACGCCCTGCCGTTAGCCAACCTGCAGATCAACGAGCTGGAGCGCCCGATGCGGCTGATTACCCTCACGGCCGACGCGCTCGAGAAGCAGTTTGTCGGTGCCGACGTGATGTAGTCCGGCTTCGGCCGTGGGCGTGCCGTCTCACGTACGCCCACGGTCTGCCTTGTCCACGCGGTGCGCGGGAAGCGTAACCCGTTCATCATATATAGCCCTTACGTCATATATACATGGCATTATTCTGTTGTTCGACTGGTTCACCGTGACGCGGGTCGGTCACCCACCCGGTCATGGGATGGGGATGAGGCGCAGGCGCACGTAGGGCGTGCCGATGCCGACGTTGAGCCACCCCTCTCGGTCGCCGAGGAGGCGCCGCCCGGGCCGGGCCGGCCGCGTGGGTGACGCGGGGACCACGGGCGCGTGGTCGTCGGTGGCCACCGCCGTCAGCGTCAGCAGCCCGTGGCGGCGTGCCAGCAGCCGGACGGCCGAGCATGCCATGCCGGCCCGCAGCCACGCCTCGCCGGTGTCGGGACCGTGCATCACGCCGATGTACTCGTCGCCGTCCCGGATCAGCCGCAGCCGTACGCCCTCGGCCCGGGCCGCCTTGATCAGTTCGCGCGCCACTCCGCGGCTCGCCGAAGGGGTGTGCGGCCGCCGGCGGCCGGCCGGGGCGCTGGCGGT
>JADGGF010000772.1 GCA_019690055.1 Micromonosporaceae bacterium | reverse complement strand
AACCCGTACTCCTTCTCGAGCTGGCTGCCGCGGGCGGTCACGACCCGCAGGTCGAGTCCGGCCGCCACCCGTCGGGCCTCGGCCAGCAGGCGGCTCTTGCCGATGCCCGCCGGCCCCTCGATGAGGACGACGCGTCCGCGGCCGGTGCGGGCCTCGGCGATAGCGGCAGTCAGCTCGTCCAGTTCCGGACCACGGTCAACGAGGTCGTCGGCGTCCGATGTCGACACTGGGCGCGGCAGCGGTGACTGGACCGGCTTGGGCGTGGCCACCACTGGTGGCGCCAACGCCGGCGACTGGGCCAGCACCTCGGCCTCCAGCTCCTGCAGCGCCGGACCTGGATCGACCCCGAGCTCGTCGGCGAGCAGCTGCCGAGCCCGGCGCAGCGCGGCCAGCGCGTCCGCCTGACGGTGTGAGCGGTACAGCGCGAGGACGAGCAGACGCCACCGTTCCTCCCGCAGTGGTTGCTCGGCCACCAGCCGCTCGATCTCCGGGACGAGCACAGCGTGCTCGCCGGCCCGCAGGCGCGCGTCGAGAAGCTGCTCCCGCGCTACTTCGCGCAGCTCGGTGAGGCGGTCGGCTTCGACCCGCGCCCACGGCTGATCGCCATACTCGGAGAAGGCGGGCCCATGCCACAGGTTCAGCGCGCCGGCGAGGATCTCCGCCGCGACCGCTGGGTCGCTCTGCTTGGCCGCACGCCGTACCTGCTGTTCGAATCGCCAGGCGTCGACCGCGTCGTCCGGTACCCGCAGTGCGTAGCCGGGGCCCACGCTCACGATCACCGTGCCCCGGGACCGGGCCGTACGCCCTGGTTCGAGGCGACGTCGCAGATGCGAGACGAAGGCCTGAAGGGCGCCGCTGGCGGTGGGCGGCGGGTTGTCGCCCCACAGGTCGTGGATGAGCCGGTCGGCCGGGATCGCGTCCCCGCGGGCGATGACGAGCAGTGCCAGCACCGAGCGCTGTCGTGGGCCGCCCAGATCAAGCGGCTCGCCGTCGCGGGCCGCTCGGACCTCACCGAGGACGGAGATGGTCAACCCCGGCCGGTCCACCGGAGGGTTGGTCATCGCGTCGTCCTTTCCGCCCTGATCGGTGCCGACGGCCAGGACGCGATGATCATAAAGGCTCCAGCCGGAGGGGGCTATGGCCGAACGACCAGAAGTGTTGTCGCACAACCAGACGATCCGGACCGGCCGCGGGTGGACCGCTCGCGACCGCCGCCGGCCGACTATGAGCCGTCAGGATGCTTGACCAGCGGTGGCCCCCCCCCCCCCACGGGGGGCGGGGCCCCCCCCGCCCCGGCCGCCGAAGATCCAGCTGAAA
>JADGGF010000117.1 GCA_019690055.1 Micromonosporaceae bacterium | reverse complement strand
TGTCGGCATCGGGAAGGGCGGTCCGCACCGTATTGTCGGGTGGGTCGGGCTCGGGTTGGCGGTCGGTGGTGCAGCCGGCCACGAGGAGCAGACCGAGCAGCCCGGTCAGCCAAGCCCGCAAAAACGACATAACGGCCTCAATCGTCGCGAAAGGGTGAGACCCGGGGTTTACGCTAGCAGTCGGCGCCGCCTCGGCCACCGGTACCCATGGGGAGTCCGACGACGACGCGGATGCGACGTGCACCATCCTGCCCCTCGCACCGATCGCCCCGGCATCGACCGTCCCTCGCATCGGCGCGGGCGCACATGAACATCCGGGCGGGTGCATCCCGCGCACCCGCCCGGTCACCCGGGGACGCGGGTTCTCCAGCACGCCACCGGGGAGTCAGGTGACGGAGCGCAGGTGATCCGCTCAGCCTGCACTCTCCGTGTCCACAATGGTGCACCGACGCACGTGATAAAGGCAACGGCTGATGCACGTGCAGCTTCCCTTGAACTTGAAGATTCCCCTGTGGCAAGATCCGCATTCACGGCGCCTCCCCCCGGCGCCGCGGTCGGGTCCGCTCAACCCGACCAGGACGCGGGCACGTTCGGTGCCCCAGGCGAGAAACGGAAAATGCACATGCGCAACGGAACTCCAGCCAACGAGCTTCCGGTCGATCGGTGGGTGAAGAGCCGGTTCAGCACCGCCGGTCACTGCGTGGAGCTGGGCAAGCTGCCCGACGGCTCGGTCGCGGTCCGCAACAGCCGCGACCCGCACGGGCCGGCCCTCATCTACACGCGCGCAGAGATCGAGGCATTCCTCCGCGGCGCGGCGGCCGGCGAGTTCGACGCCTTCGCCCGCTGACGCATCGGCCCGCATCCCGCCGACTGACACATCGGCACCCGCGACGCACCGGTCGGCCCGGTGGAGATCCTGCCGGGTCGGCCGGTCAGCCGAGTTCCGATCAGCCGAGTTCCGATTAGCCGAGTTCTTTGAGGATCGATTCGATGATGCCCGCGGTCTGGTCGGGCTCGCGCGCCTGCAGGCAGAGCCGCTCCATCGCCTCGGCGTAGGTATCCACGTCGTGGCTTCGATCCAGGAACAGGCCACTGGTCAGCAGCTCGACGTAGATGACGTCGGAGAGGTCCTGCTCGGGGAAGCGGAGGATCGTGAAGCTCCCCGTGAGCCCCGCGTGGCCGCCCACCTCGAAGGGCAGGAGCTGGATCTTGATGTTCGGCTCGCGCGCCGCCTCGACGAGCGCGGTGAGCTGATCGCGTAGCACCGCGACGCCCCCGATCGGGCGGTGCAACGCCGCCTCGTCGATGACGGCCCACAGGACGGGTGCGGGATTCCGGTGCAGCACCTGGTGCTGTCGGGTCGCCCGCAGCTCGACCCGGCGTTCGACCTCGGCCGCGGTGGCCCCCGGCGCCAGGGCCTTGACCACGGCGCGCGCGTAGTCACGCGTCTGCAGCAGGCCCGGGATCGCCTGGCACTCATACGTACGGATCACCGACGCGGCCGACTCGAGGCCAACGTACGGCTGGAACCAGGACGGCATCAGGTCGCCGAACTGGTGCCACCAGCCCGGCGCGTTCGCTTCGCGGACCAGGCCGAGCAGGCGTTCCCGCTCGGGGTCGTCCTCGGCGACGCCGTAGAGCGTCAGCAGGTCGGCGACATCTCGCAGCCGGAACGAGACCCGACCCAGCTCCATCCGGCTGATCTTCGACTCGGACGAGCGGATCTCGTAACCCGCCTGTTCCCGGCTGATGCCCCGGGCTTCGCGCAGGCGCCGGAGCTGCGCACCGACCACCATGCGGAGCAGCGTCGGGCCGCCGGCCGGCGCGTCGGTGCTTCCGGACGGGGTGGCCACCGTCTCCTCCCTGGTCCTCGTCATGACTCAACCCGGGCTTGCGCCCCCGCTCATGTGACTGTCTGCGTAAGCATGCCATGACCGCGGGTGACGTGCATCGGCCCACCTGCCGCCATTCCGACAGTTCCGTGTCCCGAGCCCGCACCGCTGCCCGTTTCGGCCATGTTTCGGCGACACGCCGGTCGATCGAGACGGTGATCGGGGTCGCCGATCGGGGTTGACCGCGGGCCGCGTGCACCCCGGTGCCCGCCGGGTTCACACCGAGCGTCACCGATGGTCACCGATCGTGCGACCGCGGGGCACGGTCCCTCTCGGATCAGCCGTTCGGCGATGGCCTGCGGCCCGGTTTGACGATGGGTGAGTTTCCATTGCGAAACAGTCTCGGCTTAGACTTTTCCCATCGCTCACTATTGAGCAGGCACCTCGTCAGTCCCGCAGCCTCACGACGCGAGAGTTACATGAGCGAACCTGCCGCCGGACATCTGTCGAGGTTGGACACGACCGTCGCTCACTCTGCGCGACTGTGGAACTACCTGTTGGGGGGCAAGGACCACTTCGCGGTCGACCGCGCCGCGGGGGACAAGCTTCTTGCCCTGCTGCCGGAGTTCGGGGCCTCCGCGCGCGCCAGCCGCGCATTCCTGCGCCGGGCGGTCCGACACCTTACCGCTGACGTAGGCATCCGGCAGTTCCTGGACATCGGTACGGGCCTGCCGACCGCGGAGAACACGCACGAGGTGGCGCAGGCGATCGCGCCGGAGAGTCGGATCCTCTACGTCGACAACGACCCCATGGTGCTCGCGCACGCCCGCGTGCTGCTCACGAGCACCGTGGAGGGTCGCACCGACTACCTCGAGGCGGACATCCGCGACCCGGAACGGATTTTCAAGGTCGCGGCCACCACGCTCGACCTGGACCAGCCGGTCGGGGTGATCCTGCTCGGCGTGCTGGACTTCCTTCCCGACGACAAGGAGGCGTACGGGGCGGTCAAGGCCCTGGTCGACGCCGTGGCGCCGGGCAGCCACGTGGTCATCTCCCACCCCACGTGGGAGGTCAACCCCGTGGCCGTCGATCGCGCTATCGAGATATGGAACAGCCACGGTTGCCCGCCGATCTGCGCCCGCACGCCGGAGGCGATCGCCGGCTTCTTCGCCGGCTTGGAGCTGCTTGAGCCCGGCGTGGTCAGTTGCTCGCAGTGGCGGCCTGATAACGATGTCGATGCGACACCCGTCATCGACTACGGCGGGGTGGGTCGCAAGCCCTGAGCCGCGATCTCGGGCGAACCTAACTCAGCCAGACCGGTCAGCTGCCCGCTCTCAGCCGGGAGCCTGACCGGTCTGCGTCAGCGGCCGACCCGTCGCCGGTGCCGCGGGTCAGTTCCCGCAGAGCGCCGACCACCGCGCCCAGCTCGGCGATGAGGCCGGCGACAGTGTGCCCGTCCCCACCGTTGATGGTGACCGCGCGCAGCTCGGCCGGCTTGGGCAGGCGCGCGACGATCTCGGGCAACGATTCGATGAGCTTGCTCTGCAGGCTCTCCGGAGATGTCTCATTCTCGATGGCGGCCCGCAGCCGGGCCCGCTCGATCTCCAGCAGGGCGCGCGCGTGCTCGGCGTCCGCGCGAGCCCGGGCCAGCGCGAGCTCCCCCTCCACCGCCAGTCGGGCCAGCTCGTGCTCCCGCTCGGCGCGCTCCCGGCCGGCGGCGAGCTCCTCGGCACCGCGTGCCCGCTCCAGACGCAGCTCATGCAGGGTGGTCTCGTTCGCGAGCTCGGCCAGCTGCCGGGCCATCTCCTGCTCGGTCTGCGCCCGCCGGACCCGCTCGGCCGCCTCCCGGTCGAACTGGGCCGCCTCGTTGGCCGCCCGCAGCTCGTCCAGCTCCCGCTCGGTCTGCAGGCGCTGCGTCTCCCGAGCCCGGGACGCCGACAGCTCCCGTTCGGCGATCGCTTCCTCGGCGGCGAGCTCGGCCAGCCGGGCGACCCGACCCTGCTCGGCCCGGAACGGCTTCTGCAGGTTCTCCCACAGCCGCGCCGAGCTGACGATCGCCTCCTTGATCTGCACGGTGACGATGCGCAGCCCCAGCCCACCGTGGCCGGAGCCGGCCTCGCCCTCGGCCATGGCCCGCAGCCGGGCGGTGAGCTCCTCGATGATCGGCTGCTTGTCGCTGAGCACCTCGTGCACGCTCATCGTGGCGACCTTGTCCTTGATGGCCGCCTCGGCCTGCTCCCGCAGCTGCAGGTTCACCAGCCGCATCGGGTCGTCGGCGTCGCTGAAGTCGAGCTTGCGGTAGGCGGTGGCGAAGTCGTGGATGATCCACTGGACGTACGCCTGCACGACCAGGCCCTGCAGCTCCCGGCAGATGCAGTACGCGTTGATGAGGATCGTCTGCATCGCGCCCGGCACGACGAGGTAGGAGTCGCGGGCCGGGTCGAACCGGAACGAGATGCCCAGGCCGACGTGCAGCGGCTCGCGGTGCCCGCGCCGCGTGTGCACCACGAACGCGTTCGGCGGCACGATCACGGTCTTCCAGCGCCAGAAGCCGGTCACCCGGACGTCGACGGCCGGGGTCGAGGGCATCGACGCCTGCTCAACAGCCGCGATGCGTTGCTTGCGGCTGGGCCCCGCGCCGGCTGGGACCGCCTGGGGCGGGGTGGCCCGCCGGGCCCGCAAATCCTGCTCCAGTCGCTCCTGCTGGGCTACGGCCTGATCGAGGTACACATTGCGTTCCGCGCTCATTCCGCCTCCCCCTCCGACGTGCGCCCATCATCCCAGCGGCGTCAAGCCGGGACCGGCCGCTCAGCCAGCGGCGTCCGGCCGGGACCGGCCGCGGCGATCATCCGCGCGCCGCCGCGACAATGCCCCGGCCCGGCGGCACAATGTCACGGCCGGAGCCGCCGCCCCGGTCGCTCGCCGCCGTACGGCTCGCGCGTCCGCGACCGTACGGTCCGGGCAGCGGGACGGACCGGCGGCGGGTGACCAGCGACACAGCGAGGGAGTACATCGGTGACAGTGGCCACGGGCGAGGTTGTGCAGGCCAACGCGGTCGAGACCGCCCGCAAGATCTTCCAGCGGATCGCCGACGAGCTGGGAGTCCGTCCACACCAGGTGGCGGCGGCGGTGGAGTTGCTCGATGGCGGGGCGACCGTGCCGTTCATCGCCCGGTACCGCAAGGAGGTCACCGGGTCCCTCGATGACGCGCAGCTGCGCACGCTGGAGGAGCGGCTGCGCTACCTGCGCGAGATGGAGGAGCGGCGGGCCGCGATCATCGAGTCCATCCGCAGCCAGGGCAAGCTGACCGACGAGCTGCTCGCCCAGATCATGGCGGCCGACTCCAAGGCCCGGCTCGAGGACATCTACCTGCCGTACAAGCCGAAGCGGCGCACCAAGGCGCAGATCGCCCGCGAGGCCGGGCTGGAGCCGCTGGCCGACGCCCTGCTGAACGACCCCACGCTGGAGCCGATCCCCACGGCGGAGTCCTATGTGGACCCCGACAAGGGCGTGGCGGACGCGGCCGCCGCGCTGGAGGGGGCCCGGGCCATCCTGGTCGAGCGCTTCGGCGAGGACGCCGACCTCATCGGTGCGCTGCGCGAGAAGATGTGGAACCGCGGTCGCGTCGTCTCGGCCGTCCGCCCCGGCAAGGAGGAGGCGGGCGCGAAGTTCGCCGACTACTTCAGCTTCTCCGAGCCGTTCACCACGCTGCCGTCCCACCGGATCCTGGCCCTCTTCCGCGGCGAGAAGGAAGAGATCCTCGATATCTCGATGGACCCGGAGCCGGAGCCGGAAGACCCGACGGCCCCGCCGGTGCCCGGGCCCGGCGAGTACGAGCGGGACATCGCGGCGCGGTTCGGCATCGCCGACCAGGGCCGCCCGGCCGACCGGTGGCTGCTGGAGACGGTCCGCTGGGCCTGGCGCACGCGCATCCTCGCCCATCTGGGCATCGACATCCGCATGCGCCTGTTCCAGAACGCCGAGGACGAGGCGGTCCGGGTCTTCGCCGCCAACCTGCGCGACCTGCTGCTCGCCGCCCCGGCCGGGACCCGTCCGACCATGGGCCTGGACCCTGGCTACCGCACCGGCGTGAAGGTCGCGGTCGTCGACGCCACCGGCAAGGTGGTCGCCACCGACACCATCTACCCGCACGTGCCGCACCAGCGCTGGCAGGAGTCGCTGGTCACCCTGGCCCGGCTGGTCAAGGCGCACAACGTGGAGCTGGTGGCGATCGGCAACGGGACCGCGTCCCGGGAGACCGACAAGCTGGCCGGCGAGCTGGTGCAGCTCATCCCGGGCCTGACCAAGGTCGTCGTCTCCGAGGCCGGGGCATCGGTCTACTCGGCGTCGGCCTACGCCTCACAGGAGTTGCCGGATCTGGATGTGTCGCTGCGCGGCGCGGTCTCGATCGCCCGCCGCCTGCAGGACCCGCTGGCCGAGCTCGTGAAGATCGACCCGAAGTCCATCGGCGTGGGCCAGTACCAGCACGACGTGTCCGAGGCGAAGCTGTCGCGCAGCCTCGACGCGGTCGTGGAGGACTGCGTCAACGCCGTCGGCGTGGACGTGAACACCGCCTCCGTCCCGCTGCTGACCCGCGTCTCCGGCATCGGCGAGGGGCTGGCCGCCAACATCGTTGCCCACCGCAACGCCAACGGTCCCTTTAGGACCCGCAACGACCTCAAGCATGTGCCCCGGCTCGGCCCCAAGGCCTTCGAGCAGTGCGCGGGCTTCCTGCGCATCCCCGGTGGCGACGACCCGCTCGACGCCTCGAGCGTGCACCCGGAGGCGTACCCGGTGGTGCGGCGCATCCTCAGCGCGACGGGCATGGATCTCAAGTCGTTGATCGGGAACACGGCCGTCCTGCGGAAGCTCAAGCCGGCCCAGTTCGTCGACGAGACCTTCGGCCTGCCGACGGTCACCGACATCCTCAAGGAGCTGGAGAAGCCCGGTCGGGACCCGCGCCCGGCGTTCAAGACGGCCGCCTTCGCCGAGGGAGTCGAGACCATCGCCGATCTCAAGGTCGGCATGGTGCTGGAGGGTGTGGTCACCAACGTGGCCGCCTTCGGGGCGTTCGTCGACGTCGGGGTGCACCAGGACGGGCTCGTGCACGTGTCGGCGATGTCGCACACGTACGTCAAGGACCCGCGGGACGTCGTCAAGCCCGGCGACATCGTGAAGGTGAAGGTCCTCGATGTCGATGTGCCCCGCAAGCGGATCTCCCTGACCCTGCGCCTGGACGACGACCCGGTGACGGGGCGCGCCGCGTCGGGCTCCGGCCCGGCCGACCGCAGCCGCAACGGGGGCGCGCCGGGCCGCGGTGGCCGGGACGCGCGCGGTGGCGCCACGGGCCGGGGCGGCTCGGGTCGCGGGCGACCGGGTGAGGCGCCCGTCAACACCGCCCTCGCCGACGCCCTCCGCCGCGCCGGCCTCACCACTTGACCGTACGGGCGCCAGCCCCGGGCACCCTCGCGTGCCCGGGCACACCCGCACCTCCGGGAGGGGTCACGCGATGAGCGAGATCCCGATCGCGACCATGACGGCGGCGATCACCGCGTCGAGCACCCGCCAGGCCCGCGGTGTGCTCAGCCAGCGGCCGAGCACGCGGGCACCGTAGCCGAGCGCGGTGAACCAGCCGATGCTCGCCATGCTCGCGCCGAGCACGAACGCCCAGCGCCCCTCCCCCTGCGCCGCCGCCACCGACCCGGCCAGGAACACGGTGTCGAGGTACACGTGCGGGTTCAGCCAGGTGAGGGCCAGAGCCGCGATCACGACCGTCCGGGTCGAGGTCGCGCGGGCCACCGTCACGGAACCCGCTGCGCCAGCCGAGCCGGTCGCCTCCTCGGTCGCCGGCCGCAGCGCGGACCCGTCGGATCGTAGCGCCCGCCGCGCGGCGAGCGCGCCGTACGCGATGAGGAACGCCGCCCCGGCCCACCGCACGACGTCGATGAGCCACGGAACGCGCGTAGCGATCGTCCCGAACCCGGCGGCGCCGACGACGTAGAGCACGACGTCGCTGGCCGCACACACGATCACCACGGGCGTGACGTGTTCCCGGCGTAACCCCTGGCGGAGCAGGTAAGCGTTCTGCGCCCCGATGGCGACGATCAGCGACAGGCCGAGCCCGAGACCGGCGATCACGAAGGACACGAAGCCGTACGCTAGGCGCCCGCCGTCCTACAGTCCAGCTTAGGATTTTTCCGCAGCATTAGCATCGCTTCATGTCGCTCACCCTGGAGCTGGCGCGGACGCTCGCCGTGGTCGCGGCCGAGGGCACGATCGAGGCGGCCGCCCGGGCGCTGCACCTCACCCCGTCGGCGGTGTCGCAGCGCATCCGCACCCTCGAGGAGCAGGTCGGTCGGGTGCTGCTCGTGCGCAGCAAGCCGGTGCGGCCGACCGAGGCCGGGGCGGCGATCGTCCGGCTCGGCCGGCAACTCGACCTGCTCGAGCGCGAGGCGCTGGCGCAGCTCGGCGACCAGCCCGACGGCGATCCCGCGCCGGTCCGGCCGACCACAGTGCCGCTCGCCGTCAACGCCGACTCGCTCGGTACCTGGTTCCTGACCGCCCTCGCCCGCGCGGCGCAGCGGCAGCCCATGGTCTTCGACCTGCACCGCGACGACCAGGCGTTCACGGCCGGGCTGCTGGAGTCGGGCACGGTCATGGCCGCCGTCACATCCCAAGCTCGCCCGGTGAGCGGATGCGTCGTGCGTCCTCTCGGCGTCATGCGGTACGAGCCGTTCGCGACCCCGGCCTTCGTGGACCGCTGGTTCGCCGATGGCCAGGATGCCCGGGCCTTCGCGGTGGCGCCCGTCGTCGACTTCGACCGGCGCGACGACCTGCAGTCCCAGTTCCTCCGGTCCCGGGGCGCTGACCCGTCGCTACCGCCGCGCAACTACGTACCCTCGTCGGCCGACTACGCCGCCGCCGTCGCCCTCGGCCTCGGCTGGGGCCTGCTGCCACCCCAGCAGTCCGCCCCGCTGCTGGCCGAGCGCCGCATTGTCCGCCTCGACGGTGAGGCGATCGGCGTTCCGCTCTACTGGCAGCAGTGGAACCTACGGTCGCCGCTGCTCACAACGATCGCCGAGGAGGTCGCCCGGGCCGCCCACGAAGCGCTGGCCTAGCTGACCCACCCTCACCCCGGCCGCCCTAGCGCCCCAGCAGCGCGAGGGCGGCGCGGACGGAGCGTCGGCGGACGACCTCGGCGAGGTCCAGCTCACCCCGGCAGACCGCGCTGAACAGCCGCCACCCGGGCGGGGTCCCCACCGCCGCGTGGCAGGCACCGGGGTGCGCCTCGAACAGGCGCAGCAACCGCCGGCCCGCCGCCATCACGGGGGCCAGGGTGGACTCCACAGTGGACTCGTACCGGGCGAGGTCCCCGCTCGCCGCCGCCGCGCCGGCGAGCGCACCCGACCGCAACGCGAAGCTGATCCCCTCCCGGGTCCACGGGTCCAACAGTCCCGCGGCATCCCCGGCGACGAGCACGCGCCCGCGCCGGACCGGCGAGCCCGGCGCCCGACACCGGGTGAGGTGGCCCGAGTCGTGCACACGCTCCACAGCGGACAACCCGAGCCGGTGCAGGAACGACGCCAGGTAGGCCCGCGTCGCCTCACCCTGGCCGCGCGCCGCGATCACGCCGACCGTCAGCAGGTCCCCCTTCGGGAAGACCCAGCCGTACGACCCGGGCAGCGGCCCCCAGTCGATCAGCAGGCGCCCCGACCAGTCGGCCCCGGTCGGGGTCGGCACGTCAACCTCCAAGCCCAGGTCGACCTGCTCGTACGTGACCCCGACGTGGCGGGCGGTGATGCCGGCCGATCCATCGGCCCCGATCACGACCCGCGCCCGCACCTCCTCCTCGCCGCGCGCACCCCCCGCGGTCAGGCGCACCCGGACGGTGTCGGCCTCCTGCGTCACGGACCGGACGACCGTCGCCTCCCGCACGGTCGCGCCTGCCGCGCGCGCCGCCGCGCACAGGGCCGCGTCGAGTTCGTCCCGCTGCACCATCGTGATCAGCGGAGCGGACGAGCGGCGGGTGAAGCGGCCGCGGCCATTGAGGGTGAAGGTGGCGCGGTGGACGACGTCCCGGGCCGGCACCGAGAAACCGTCGGGCAGCGACCGCAGGGAGACGCCGATCAGGCCGCCGCCGCATGTCTTGTACCGCGGGTGCGTGGCCCGCTCCAGGACGAGCGTGCGCGCACCCCGGCTCGCGGCCGCGTGCGCCGCCGACAGGCCCGCCGGTCCACCCCCGACAACCACCACGTCCCACACGGGCTCGTCCCACACGGGTGGGCAGCCTAACGCCCACCGTCGAAGCCCCGTCGGCGCGGGACAGGTGGCCACGCGGCCGCGTTCACGTCGAGAGGGCGCTCAAGCCGAAGCTCAAGCGGATGCGGGCCCTCGAGCCGAAGCGGGCCCTCAAGCCGAAGGGATGAATGCCCCACCCGCCGACAGGATCGATCGGGTCGATGAGAGAGTGCACGGGTGCGCAGCGAGCCATCCGAGGGGACCGCGGGACCGTCCAGTTCGTACGGTCGCGACCCATATGCTCCGCCCAGCCCGGCCGGCCGTGCTCCGACGGGCCAGCACCCGACGGTTCCGCCCGTCGGCCCACACCCGACGCTCGGCCGCCCACCCACCGGCCAGTACCCCACGGTCACCCCGTCAACCGGCCAGTACCCCACCCTCTCCCCAACCGGTCAGCAC
>JADGGF010000116.1 GCA_019690055.1 Micromonosporaceae bacterium | reverse complement strand
ACGTTAGGCATCTCTCGTGCGTCATACGGTACATGCCCCAGGCGCCATTCGGCACCTCGGTCGGGCCCGGCGCGCCGTCCGAGTACGGGGATGGGTGGTCCGGTGTGTCACGGGTCATCCTCCCCGTGGCCGTTACCGAGGGGCAACGGCCGTGACCGGCGTCGCGCCGAGCGTCGGCCGATGATCGACGACCGGCGCCGCCGGCCCGCCCAGCGGGTGGCCCGGGGTCAACCGGCGGCCGGCGGCTCTCCGGCCGGTCCGAGATCGTCGGCCGGCCAGAGATCTACCGGGGTCAGAGGCCTACGAGCGGCCAGGGCCTACAGGCGAATCGTGGCGAGCCGGCCCACCTCGGCCATCCGACGCTCCGCGATGCGGTCCGCCGCGACCGAGGGCGGCACCCCCTCCTCGGCGGCCAGCCGCAGCACCTGCCGGGTGGTGTCGAAGATCTTCTCGGCCCGGGCGCGGGCACGTTCCATGTTGAAGCCGTGAATCTCGTCTGCGACCTGGATCACCCCGCCGGCGTTGACCACGTAGTCGGGCGCGTAGAGGATGCCGCGGTCGACCAGGGTCTTCTCGATGCCCGGATGGGCGAGCTGGTTGTTCGCGCCACCGACGACGACCGAGGCCCGCAGGACCGGGACCGTCTCGTCCGACAGCGCCCCACCGAGCGCGCACGGTGCATAGACGTCAATGTCTGACGTGATCAGGGCCATGGTGTCGGGCACCACGTCGACCTGGGGGTGCGCCGACCGTACGGCCTCCACCGCCTCCGGGTTGACGTCCGTGATCACCACGTGGGCGCCGTCGGCGACCAGATGCTCCGTCAGGCGTCGACCAACCTTGCCGACGCCGGCGATCCCCACCCGCTTGCCGGCCAGGCTCGGCGTGCCCCAGCGGTGCTCGGCCGCGGCGCGCATGCCCTGGAACACCCCGAACGCGGTCAGCACCGAGGAGTCGCCGGCCCCGCCGTAGGCCGTGCTGCGCCCGGTCACGAACCGGCACTCGCGCGCCACGATGTCCATGTCGGCCGGGTAGGTGCCGACGTCGCAGGCGGTGTAGTAGCGACCGTTCAGGGACTGCACGAAGCGTCCGTACGCCCGCAGCAGCGCCTCGGTCTTGTCGTGCTCGGGGTCGCCCCAGATGACGGCCTTGCCGCCGCCGAGATCGAGCCCGGCCATCGCGTTCTTGTACGCCATGGCGCGCGACAGATCCAGCACGTCGGCGAGCGCCTCGTCTTCGCTGGCGTACGGGTAGAACCGGGTGCCGCCGAGAGCGGGGCCGAGCGCGGTGGAGTAGATCGCGATGATGGCGCGCAGTCCGGTAGTGGGGTCCGCGCAGAAGACCACCTGCTCGTGGCGGTGGTCGGATGTGAAGACAGCCATGTTGCGAACCGTACGGCGCCCAGGGTGCGCGCGGGAAGTCCCCCCACCGGCTCACGCCCACGTCTGCCGTTGTGCGAGCGGAGGCGAGCACCAGAATTTCGGTCCCGGTATCCGTCGGCGGGGTGGGCGCTGGGCGCGGATTCGTGCGACGATCGCGCCGTGCCGGCACTCTCTGCCTCGTATCTGCGCGTCTACGAGCCGCTCTCCGCCTTCGACAAGCAGAGCCAGAACTACTGGCGCGGGTACGTGCACGACGGACGGGCCGTGACCCTCACCGAGGGTCCCGGACGCCAGCGCACGGCCGTGCTGGAGGCCCTCGGGGCGCACTGGACTCGCCTGCCGGACCTGCCCGACGAGGCGTACGTGCTCCAGAACGGTGACCAGACCCTGATCTGCCCGTGGAACCTGCGGGTCCGGGTGGCCGAGGCCGCGTTGGCGGCCCGGGACGGGGTACCGGCCGTCCTCGCCGACGCGTTCGTGCCGCCGGCCCTGGTGGGGGCCGCGCGCACGGTGGTCGCCGACTGGCACTCCGCCGCCCGCATGAGCGCCTCCGGTTCCGGGCGGCAGCACGAGCAGGTGGCCACCTGGAGCGTGCCGCTGCGCTGGTTCGTGCTGGTCAGCCAGGAGGAGCGGGAGATCTCGCTCGAGCCCGGGCGCCGGGTGGTGCGCTTCCGGACGGAGATCTCCAAGGCCCGGCGGCGGGCGCACAAGGCGCTGTCCGTGTTGCGGCGCACCCTGGGGGACGTGCCGGTCGCGGAGGCGGTCGAGGAGAGCGCGCGGTGGCTGGAGGAGTTCCACTCCCGGTCGATCGTGGAGCTCGACTACGGCGGGCTGGCCGAGCTGCTGCCCGACGACCTGCTGCGTGAGGACGACTCGGCGGCGCTGGTGGCGGAGGGGCTGGCCGCGCTGGCCTCCGGCGAGGCGGCCACGGCGACCTCGGCGTACGAGCGCCTGGTCGAGCGGTGGCGCGGGATCCAGCTCCTGGAACGGTGCAATTGACTCTGGTGCTCGCTCCGCTCGCACAGGCCTCGGGCCCTTGAATGCGTGGCCTTCCCTCCTCGCTTCGGTCGCAGGGCGACCTCAGGTCGTCGGTTTAGGACCACGCGGCCCGAGGCCGTAATTCTGGTACTCGCTCCGCTTGGGCCCTTCGGTGCTTGGCTGTGACCGGGGAGCACGCGTCGGTCAACCGCCGGGGACACTGACGTCCGCGAATACCGCCCATCCCGGTTAAAGCGGACAACCAGCGCGTAACTCGTCCGACCATCTACAACCCATCATCCGTTCGGCCCATGTCGGACATCGGGGACTAGCCGGACGATGGGGGGCGTTGGCGCGCTGGAGCCTCCCCGCCACCGCCACGAGTACCTGGCAGAGGAGAGACCCGATGGCATCCCGTACGCACGAGCCCGAACCCCTACTCACCCCGGCCGAGGTCGCGTCGATGTTCCGCGTGGACCCCAAGACAGTGACTCGGTGGGCGAAGGCTGGCAAGCTGAGCGCCATCCGGACGCTCGGCGGCCACCGTCGTTACCGTGAGTCGGAGGTCCGTGCGCTGCTGCAGGGGCAGATCCCGTCCCAGCGGCAGGGGGATTGACCTCGCATCGTGCGTTGACGTGACCGGCCCGCTGGGCACCGTTCTCCGGTGAGCGCGGGCCGTTGTCATCCGCCCACAGTCGGTCATTGGCGTATGTCGGTCATTGGCCTGTGTCGGGCGTTCGCCCTCGCAGCTCACCCAGGACGCGCTCGTGGAGGGCGTCCAGGGTGGTGTCCGGCGGCAGAGACGTGGGTGCGCCGGTCACCCGGTACCACTCGGCGGCGCCGAGGTACTGCACCAGCACCTGGACGGCGCCGTCGGCGGTCAGCTCGGTCCTCAGCGTGAGCTCGCCGGTGACCGTGCCCACCTCGTCGGTCATCACGCCACCCGGCGGGGCGACGAAGTTCGTCTCGCGCGCGGTCACGTGCAGGTGCCCAACATCTCGGCGAGGGCGGCCTTCTCGTCGGCCGTGACGGACAGGTGCCAGTAGGCCTTGACCGCGATCCAGGACTGGGCGTAGGTGCACCAGTACTCCCGCCGCGGGGGCTTCCACTGTGACGGGTCCTGGTCACCCTTGGACCGGTTGCTCGACGAGCTGACCGCGATGAGCTGGGGTCGCTGCAGGTCGTTGGCGAACGCCGCGCGCTGCTCGTCGGTCCACGCAGCGGCGCCGGTGCGCCAGGCGTTGGCCAGCGGCACCACGTGGTCGATGTCCAGGTCGCTGGGGTCGGTCAGCGTCTGTCCATCGTAGACACTGAACCAGGTGCCCGCGGTGATGCGGCAGTCGTCCCCGGTCACCACGCCTTGGCCGTCGCGCTGGAGCACGCGGTCCCGGGTGTCGCAGCCGTCGCCCTGGGACTGCCAGTGGTGGAAGCGGTCCCGGCTGTAGCCGGTCATGGGCGCCCATCCGGCCACGCTCAGTGTGTCGAGCTGCGTCCGGGCGGTCCCGACCTCCCCGACCTGCTCGGCCTGCTCGGCGGCTGGTGGCTGAACCACGGGTCCGCCGTCGAGCGGATCGCACGCCGTGAGCGCACTCAGGCCAACCGCACCGATCGCGACAATGGCCAGCACACGGGACTTCACGCCGCTCAGCATGGGCCGGGACAGGGTTGGAGCCTAGTAACTCGATATAGGTGTTTCATCCATATTTACGGCAATGGCGCGGCGCGGTTGGCCGGGCCGGGCGTCAAGGTCACGTTGCCGTCACGAAGAGGCTCGGGGTTCATCACGGAACCATGGCCGGCCTTGACCCGTGCTTGGGCGGTAGGGAACGTTCGAAAGATACGACTGCGACGAGCGTCGCAGCGACGCTCTGCCATGGTCGAGGTCCAAGTACAGCCGGCCCGTGAGGTGGGCCGAGAAGGGTCGGGTGCCGATGGCGTTGGGATCGGAACCAATCACCACATCCGACACCAGTCCGGGCCGTGGATCTGAGTCGATCAAGGGTCGTTCGCTGGGGCAGATCGCCTGGTCGCGGCTACGCAGGGACAAGGCCGCGGTCGGGGGTGGCGTGGTCGTGATCCTGCTGATCCTGGTAGCGATCTTCGCTCCGTTGATCGTCGCCCTGCTCGGCCACCCGCCGGAGGAGTTCCACCAGGAGCTGCTGGATCGGACCCGAGGTGGCATCCCCACGGGCACGTTCGGTGGGATGAGTAGGGACTTCCTGTTCGGCCTGGAGCCGGTCAGCGGCCGAGACCTGTTCAGCCGCGTCGTCTACGGCGCCCGGGTGTCGCTGCTCATCGCCTTTCTCGCCACCCTGCTCTCCGTGGTCATCGGCACGGTGCTGGGTGTGATCGCCGGCTATTTCGGCGGCTGGGTCGACTCGGTGATCGGCCGTCTCATCGACCTGGTGCTGGCCTTCCCGCTCCTGCTCTTCGCGATCGTGCTGGTCGGCGTCATTCCGCAATCGGCCTTCGGCCTGACCGGCAACGGGCTGCGCATAGCCATCCTGGTCTTCATCATCGGCTTCTTCAACTGGGGCTACATCGCCCGCATCATCCGCGGGCAGGCGCTGTCGCTGCGGGAACGGGAGTTCATCGACGCCGCCCGCAGCCTGGGTGCCCGCGGGCCGTACATCATCTTCCGGGAGATGCTGCCCAACCTCGCCGCGCCGATCCTCGTCTATTCGACACTCCTGATTCCCACGAACATCCTGTTCGAGGCGGGCTTGTCGTTCCTCGGCGTCGGCATCCAGCCGCCGACCCCCTCGTGGGGCCAGACGCTCGCCACTGCGGTGCGGTTCTACAACCTGCCGCACTACATCTTCTGGCCGGGCATGGCCATCTTCATCACCGTGCTCGCCTTCAACCTCTTTGGCGACGGGTTGCGCGACGCGCTCGATCCGAAGACCAAGTGACCACAAGCCCCAACGAAAAGTGAAATCGCCGATCCCATAACGAAGGGGAGAGTGCACATGAGAAAGAAAACGGTTAGCACGGTGGCCACCGCCACGGTGCTGGCCATGGCTATGTCCGCCTGTTCGTCGACACCAAACAATGGCGGGACCAACGCGCCGACGCCAGAGTTCAACGCGGCGGTGGGGAAGATCTACTACGAGTCCGACTACAAGGGCGGCACGCTCAAGTTCGCCATCTCCGAGGACTGGGACTCCGTCGATCCCGGCGACACGTACTACGGCCTGTCGTGGAACCTCGTTCGCCTCTATGCACGCTCCCTGGTCATGTACCGGCCGGCCCCGGGACCGGCGGGCCTGGAGCTGGTGCCGGACCTGGCCGAGTCGCTGGGTGAGGTCAGTGACGACGGCCTGACCTGGACGTACCGGCTCCGCGAGGGCGTGAAGTTCGAGGACGGCACGCCGATCACGTCCAAGGACGTCAAGTACGCCGTGATGCGGGCCATCGACACGACCGGCACCCTGCAGAACGGTGTGGGCATCCAGGGTGGTTACCTGCAGGCCATCCTCGACCTGCCCGATGGCGACTACGGTCCGTACGCGGCGCCAGGCCAGGACGTGAGCGCGATCACCACCCCGGACGACCGCACGATCGTGTTCCACCTCAAGCAGCCCTTCAGCGGGTTTGACTACATCGCCATGCTGCCGCTCACCGCGCCGGTGCCGGAGTCGGCCGATGACGGCGTGAACTACAAGACGCACGTGGTCTCGTCGGGTCCGTACAAGTTCGAGAGCTACAACGCCGGCGTCGGCTTCACGCTGGTCCGCAACGAGAACTGGGACCCGGCCACTGACCCCAACCGCAAGGCGCTGCCGGACCGCTACGAGATCAGGCTGGGTGTCGCGGCCGACGACATCGACAACCAGATCGCCAGTGGCGATCTCGACGTCGACCTCGCCGGCACTGGTGTGCAGTCGGCGATGCTGGCCCAGGTCCTGGACGAGAACAACCCGCTGCACGCCCGGGCGGACAACCCGGGTAGCGCTCGGCAGTGGTACACGTCGATCATTGGCCGGACGGCACCGCTGGACAACGTGCACTGCCGGCGCGCCATCCTGTACGCCTACGACCGCACGGGCTACCAGACCGCCTACGGCGGACCGCTCGCCGGTGGCGACATCAGCACCCAGGCGCTGGTTCCGCCGATCCCGGGCTACCAGAAGTTCGACCTGTACCCGGCCGGCCCGGACAACACCGGTGACCTGGACAAGGCCCGCCAGGAGCTTGCGGAATGCGGCCACCCGAACGGGTTCGACATCACCATCGCCTACCGCTCGGACCGCCCGAAGGAGCAGGCTGTTGCGGAGTCCCTGCAGCAGAGCCTCGCGCGGGTCGGCATCAACCTGACCCTGCTGGGCCACCCGACCAGTGGCTACTTCTCGTCCTTCACCGACGAGTTCATCCGGGAGCACAACATCGGTCTGGCCACCAACGGCTGGGCGGCCGACTGGAACGACGGCTACGGCTTCCTCGGCGCGATCGTCGACAGCCGGCTCATCGGCCCCGGGTCGAGCAACCTGGGCGTCAACGACCCGTCGATCGACGCGCTGATCGACCAGGCGCTGCTGGAGCCGGACCTGGACAAGCGCACCGCGATCTGGTCCGAGATCGACCGCAAGGTCATGGAGGGCGCGTTCATCGTGCCGGGCGTGTGGAGCAAGGCCGTGACGCTGCGCAGCAAGAACGCCGCGAACGTCTTTGTCCACGAGGCGTTCGGCCAGTACGACTACATGGCGATGAGCGTGGCGCCACCGGCGTAGTCGAGCCCGCCGCACGCGCGCAGCGTGCGCAGGGAACCATCCGGAAATACCCACAGTGAGGTAGGTGAAGGCACAGGGCCCGGCCCGCCGGCGGCGACGTCGGCGGGCCGGTGCCCACGCCGATCCCGTGCTGGCTTACATCTTTCGACGCGTGCTTGGCGGCCTCGGCCTGATGGTCGTGGTCAGCATGATCACATTTGCCATCTTCTTCCTCGTGCCCCGCCTGGCCGGTCAGACGCCCGAGCTGATGGCCGCGCGGTACGTCGGACCCCGGGCCCGCTCGGACCAGTACCACGAGGTGGCCGAGCGCCTCGGCTTCTTCGACCCGATCCACGTCCAGTACTGGCACTGGCTCAAGGCGATCTTCGTCGGCATGGAGTTCAACTACGGCAACGGCGTCGAGCACTGCCCGGCGCCCTGCTTCGGGTACTCCTACCTGCGGAGCACTCCGGTCTGGCCGGACCTGCTCGAGCGCGTGCCGGTCACCGCGTCGCTGGCCATCGGCGCGGCCGTCATCTGGGTGCTCTTCGGCGTCAGCACCGGCGTCATCTCGGCGCTGCGGCGCGGGTCCATCTTCGACCGCGTCTCGATGGGGACCGCTCTCGCCGGTGTCTCCTTGCCGATCTTCTTCACCGGATTGATGACGTTGGTGATCTTCAGCTACGGCCACCCGTTCCGGATCACCGCGCCCGGCAGCTCCTATACGCCGTTCACCGAGAACCCGGCGGAGTGGGCGTACGACCTGATCCTGCCCTGGATCACGCTTGCCTTCCTGTTCGCCGCGGCCTATGCCCGGCTGACCCGGGCCGGGATGCTCGAGACCATGCATGAGGACTTCATCCGGACCGCGCGAGCCAAGGGGCTGGCGGAGCGCGCCGTGGTCCTCAAGCACGGCCTGCGGGCGGCGCTGACTCCGATCGTCACGATCTTCGGCCTCGACCTCGGCCTACTCCTGGGCGGTGCCGTGCTCACCGAGTCCACCTTCTCGTTGCCAGGGCTGGGCAAGTACGCCGTCGACGCCGTCATGCGGCAGGACTTTCCGCAGGTGATGGGCGTGACGATGTTCGCGACGTTCTTCATCGTGGTGGCCAACCTCGTCGTCGACATCCTCTACGCCGTGGTGGACCCGAGGGTGCGGGTGGGCTGAATGGTCACGGAAATCTCTGTCTCGGATTCGGCCGCCGCGGCCCGGACCTCGTCCGCGTTCCTGGAGGTTCGTGAGCTTCGGGTGCACTTCCCCACCGACGACGGGTTGGTCCGGGCGGTGGACCCCGTGTCGTTCACCCTGGAGCGAGGACGCACGCTGGGCATCGTGGGCGAGTCCGGCTCCGGTAAGTCGGTGACCTCGCTGGCCATCCTCGGCCTGCACAACCGCAGCAACGCGCAGATCTCCGGCGAGATCTGGCTGGATGGCACGGAGCTGGTCGGGGCTGACCCGGAGGTCGTGCGATCGCTGCGGGGCAAGAAGATGGCGATGATCTTCCAGGATCCGCTGTCGGCGATGCACCCCTACTACACCGTCGGCGACCAGATCATCGAGGCGTACCGGGTACATAACCAGGTGAGCAAAGCGGTGGCTCGGCGGCACGCGATCGACATGCTCGGCCGCGTCGGCATCCCCCAGCCCGCGCGGCGGGTGGACGACTACCCGCACCAGTTCTCCGGCGGCATGCGGCAGCGGGCGATGATCGCGATGGCGCTCTCCTGCGACCCCGAGCTGCTCATCGCCGACGAACCAACGACTGCCCTCGATGTCACGGTGCAGGCGCAGATCCTCGACCTCATGCGTGACCTGCAGGAGGAGTTCGGCTCGGCGCTGATCATCATCACACACGACCTGGGGGTCGTGGCCGAGCTCGCCGACGACATCGTCGTGATGTACGCGGGCAAGGCCATCGAGTTCGGCGCGGCGGCGGACGTCTTCGAGCGGCCGCAGCACCCCTACACCTGGGGGTTGCTGGGATCGATGCCCCGGCTGGACCGAAGCCGCACCGAGCGCCTGATCCCGATCACCGGTACGCCGCCGTCACTGATCAGGGTGCCCCCCGGCTGCGCGTTCCACCCCCGATGCGCCTTCGTCGACCGTACCGGTGGGCTCTGTCCGACCGTCGTGCCGGACCTCGTCGCCGGACCGGGCGGGCACCGGGTGCGGTGCCACCTGACCGACCAACAGCGGCGCGAGGCGTGGGACAACGAGATCCGACCGAAGCTGGAGAGCACGGCATGAGCGACCATGGACGCTTGTCTGTAACGGACCGGGCACTCGTGCCCGTGGAGGGCCGGCATGACCGCTGACGCCGGGGAGCTGTTGCTGTCGGTCCGCGGGCTGACCAAGCACTTTCCCATCACCAAGGGAATCCTGCGCCGAAAGGTCGGCGCCGTGCGGGCGGTCGACGGCATCGACTTCGAGGTCCACAAGGGATCGACGCTCGGCCTGGTCGGCGAGTCGGGATGCGGGAAGACGACGACCGGACGCATGCTCACCCGGCTCATCGAGCCGAGCAGCGGATCGATCATCTTCGAGGGTGTCGACATCACCCACATGTCGCAGCGGCAACTGCGCCCGCTGCGGCGGGATATCCAGATGATCTTTCAGGATCCGTACTCATCGCTCAACCCGCGGCACACGGTCGGCACGATCGTCGGGGCGCCGTTCCGCATCCAGAAGATCGCCACGGAGCGGGGGATCAAGCGGGAGGTGCAGGAGCTGCTCGAGTTGGTCGGCCTCAACCCGGAGCACTACAACCGGTACCCGCACGAGTTCTCGGGTGGCCAGCGCCAACGGATCGGCATCGCCCGCGCCCTCGCCCTGCGACCGAAGCTCATCGTCGCGGACGAACCGGTGTCGGCGCTGGATGTCTCGATCCAGGCCCAGGTGGTGAACCTGCTCGACGATCTCCAGCGTGAGCTGGGGCTGACGTACGTGGTGATCGCCCATGACCTGTCGGTGGTCCGGCACATCTCGAACCGGGTCGCCGTCATGTACCTCGGCAAGATCGTGGAGCTCGCCGACCGGGACACGCTCTACGCCGCGCCGATGCACCCGTACACCAACGCCCTCATCTCCGCCGTCCCCGTACCCGACCCGAAGCGACGGGACCGGGCTCGTCGGGAGCGCATCCTGCTGACCGGGGACGTGCCGAGCCCGATCAACCCGCCCTCCGGCTGCCGATTCCGGACCCGCTGCTGGAAGGCGCAGGAGATCTGCGCGACGCAGGAACCACCGCTGGCCCCCGGGCCCGGCGCCACGCCCGGGCACGTGGTCGCCTGCCACTTCCCGGTCGTCAAGGCCGACGCGGTGGTCCCCGCCCAACGGTGACGGAGCTCGCCTCATCGCGCGCCGGGTCGGTTCGCGCGATGTCGGTAGGGCGGTCCAGCTGAGTCCGGTGACCGGCCGTCCACCCCGTCCGGTGAGCGGCCCGGCCCCCAACCCAAACCGACCCCCCGGCCCCGGGCCCCGGTGACCC
>JADGGF010000115.1 GCA_019690055.1 Micromonosporaceae bacterium | reverse complement strand
GCCCCGGCCCGCCCAGGATGGCCGGTCACGGCGGGGGAAGCTCGAGCCAGAGCAACTGGCCAGCTTCCCCCGCCGCGACGCAACAGAGCACGATCGTGGCGAGGAAGACCGCCAGCATCACCAGCGCGGTCGTCTTTGTGCCGCCAGGAGTGGGCGCCCGGACGAGGTCCTCGGGGTCCCATTCGTGCTCGCCCTGACCGTTCTCGGGGCCCGTCCTCTCGTCCCAGTCGTCCCACCGGATGTGGTCACGATCGCCCACACGCTCACCCTATGCAGGCCGGTCGGCCGGTCAGGCCGGGTGGTCAGGCGGAGTGGGCGGGCGACCCGGCCGTACGGTCGGCGGTCTCAGGCCGGTCGGTGGCCGCTGTCGCGGCGGTGCCAGCCCGGACAACCAGCGGCAGCAGCGCAAGCGCGGTGAGCAGGCCGAGCACGCCGGACCCCAGGACGATCCACCGCGGTGACGCCGCGGCGAGCAGCAGACCACCCGCGACGAACCCGAGCAGCATCGCGCCCTGCAGCCGTACCGCGACCGCCGTGCTGGCCCGGCCCCGCGCTTCACTGGGCGCCCGACGGCCGACCAGCGTAGTGAGGAGTACCTGCACCAAGCCGTTGCCCACACCGCCCAGCAGGTAGCACGGCACGATCCACCACGGGCTCTGAGCGGTCGCGGTAGCGATCAACGCCAGGCAGTCCAGCCCCACCGCGAACACCAGCGCACGGCCGATGGTGGCATCCGGGGTCCGTGGCCGCACGGCCAGGCCGCCCAGCCACGAGCCGAACAGCAGACCGACCATCCACATCGCATCGATGAGGCCGTACGCCTGCGGCGAGCTGCCCAACGTGCCCACGACGAAGAACACGAGGGCCACGTTCACCATTGCGGCGCTGGCGATGACGGCGGCCAGGCTCCACGCGCATGCCCGCAGCAACGGATCCCGCCGCAGCGACCAGCCGTGGTCGGTGCCCCCGGTCGTCCCCTCGGCCGCGGTCCCGCGCTCGGCGGTCCCGGCCGTAACCGTGCGGCCACCCCGGCGGGTGCGTATCGCGGCGGCGGCCACCACGGTGACGAGGAACCCGACCGCCCCGACCCTGACCGTCGACTGTGGACCAACCGTGCCGACCAGAACGCCGGCCAGCGCCGGGCCGATCATCATGCCCAGCGAGCTGGCCGTCTGTCCGATCGCGGCCGCCCGGGGCAGGTCGTCCCGGTGCACCATCGCCGGTAGCAGCGCCTGCCGTGTCGGCATTGACACGGCACCGGCCACCGCGAGCAGGAACACCGTGCCCAGCACCGGGGGCAGGCTCACCGCCTCGGCCAGTACCAGGCAGGTCAGCGCCTGCACGAGGCCGGAGCCCACGAGCAGCACCCGGCTGTCCACCCGGTCGACCAGCCGGCCGATCGGCTTGCCGAGCAGCACCATCGGCAGCGATTCACAGACGACCAGCGCGGCGACCTCGACGCCCGCGGCGCCACGCTGCTCGAACGCCAGGATCTGGGTCGTCATCACCAGGAGGAGGCACAGCGCGCCCACGAGCTGGGCGGCCGAGATGACCGCGACGTCGGTCCACCGGGAACGCCCAGATATGAAGGACATGCTTCGCAGTATTCCCTTCACATCTTCCTGGGCGCAAGCCGTTGCCTCGGCGAAGCCCGACCGCGCCGACGCGAACGCCGGCGTCGCTACTCCTGATCGTCGATCGGTACGGCGCGCAGCTGGAATGACACCGTGCGGGCCGAACGCGGTGAGCGGCCCCGATTGCGCTTCTTGAACGGTCCGATAAGATCGTCGATCTGCTCAACGAGACGCTTGAGCTCGCGCGGCGTGACGGCCAACACGCTCTCGGAGATCACGGCCGCCTCGTACCACTCTCGTGACCCTACGCGGGCGCCGGCCAGAAACCGGCGCACCCGGTCGTTCTGGCGAGCGAGGACGGTCTCGACGAGAGCCATCTCCGCCGCGACATCCTCGTCGCTCGCGCCCGGCTCGTTGCTGATCTCGTACCTGTCGTGGGTCGCGCGCCAGAGCCGTTCCCGCGCGTCACCCCGCCCCGGGGCCTCGTGGATCATGCCGACCTTCGCCAGCGCCCGCAGGTGGTAGCTGGTCGCGCTCGGGCTGAGGCCCACGACCGCGGCGCACTCGGTGGCGGTCGCCCCACCCGGCACGTTCGACAAATGATCCAGCAGCTCGAGCCGCACCGGGTGCGCGAGCGCGCGCATCACGGCCGCGTCGGTGATCCTGGTCCGCTCCGACGTCACGGAACAAGCAAACCACGGGCCGTTGTCCGGCGTTCGGCGGCGGGGGGCCGCCGTCGGCCCGCCGGCCGCCCCGCGATTCTCCGGCGCGGCCACCGCGGCGGGCGCTCGGTCAGGCGCGCATGACCGAGGCGATGGGGATGCGGGCCGCCCGGACGGCGGGGATCAGTCCACCGAGGAGACCAGCGAACAGGCCCGCGATGATGCCGGCGAGCGCCGCCTCCCACGGGAACGAGCCAGCCGCGAGCGAGTAGTGGACCTCGGCCAGGATGGGTCCGGCGACCTTGAACACGAGGGCCGCGAAGCCGATCGCTGCCGCGGCCGTGAACAGGCCGGTGATCATCGTCTCGGCGAGCACGATGCCAGCCAACAGCATCCGGGGTGTGCCGACGGCTCGTCGCAACGCGAACTCCTCCACCCGTTCGCCCACGGTGGCGAGGGTGACGTTGAGAATGCCGGCCACGCCGATGAGCAGCACCAGCCCGGCCATGCCGAAGAAGACCACCCGCAGGATGAGCATCACCTGCTCCACCTGCCGACGGCTGTCGATGATCCGAACGTAGAGGCGGTCCTCTCCGATACCGGCGGCCGCGAGGTTGGCCCGCAGGACCTGCAGTGTCTCGGTGGCGTCAGGCGCGACGAGAACCTCCAGACCGATACCGCCATAGTAGGGATCCGGCCCAGCGCCAACGTTCACCCAGTTGAGCAGCTCGTCCAACCGGCCGTACGCCATTGGTATGCGCTGCCCGTCCTCGACCACGCCCAGAATGCGGGGCGTCGGGTTGTCGGACGCACCCATGATCCGCATCTCGGCCGGGACCCGGTACATCTCGAAGCCCTTGGCCGCCTCCCGGTTGAGCACCAGGCCGGGTGAGTAGGAGGGATCGGTCGAGAAGTCGAGCCATTGTCCCGCGACCAGCCGGAACGGCCGGAACTGCCGGATGTCCGCGCTCATTCCGACCACGCGCAGCTCGATCGCCGCCCCGATGGGCGTCTGCAGGTACTGCTCGTCGATGACCTCGTAGCAGTAGCCGGTCGGATCGCACTCGATCCGGACCGAGCCGCCGCTCCAGCCCCAGCCACCCCACTGCTCGTCAAAGGGGGAACCGCCCTCGTTCACCGGCCGGACGTTCGGCTCCCCGATGATCGCGGGGAACTGCGTGATCGCCGTCGCGTCCGACCGGCCCTCCAGCGACCGGAGCGTCGCGTTGGTCGCCTCCGGCGTCCCCTCGACGCTCATGTAGAGCGTTCCATCGATGCCCTCGATGAGCTCGACGTCGGCCAGCGCCGCTCGCTGGGCCATCTGCGACGCGGCTTGCACGACGGTCACCGACAGCACGCCGAGGAACAGGCTGATCATCGACAGCAGGGTGCGGGTTTTGCGGGCCCGGATGCCTTGCAGACCGATGATCACCGCGGAACGCAACCGCCCGGACAGACGGATCACGCCCGAACCCCCTCGCTCTCGGCCGGCCGCGCGTGCCGCGGCTCGTGCGACGATCCTCCGGCCTGGTCCGACGGCAGGCCGGCCCACTCGGCCGCCCCGCCGAACGGAGCGTTCACCCCCTCCGGGTGCAGCACGCCATCCCGCAACCGCATGACCCGTCCCATGCGCGCCGCGTGGTCGGCGTCGTGGGTGACCAGCACGAGGGCGCAGCCGCGCTCGGTGGTGGCGCGCAGGGCGTCGACGACCAGGTTGCCCGTCTCGGTGTCCAGGGCGCCGGTGGGCTCGTCGGCCAAGATGATGCGCGGCTCACGCACCAACGCACGGGCGATCGCCACCCGTTGCTGCTCGCCGCCGGAGAGGCGGGCCGGCCGGTGCTTGGCCAGGTGGGCGATGCCGACTTGGTCGAGGGCGGCGAGCACCTTCTCCCGACGCTGGCGGCGCGGCAGCCAGCCCTGCCCGTTCACCAGCGCCATGGCGACGTTCTGCGCCGCGGTGAGGTGCTTGAGCAGGAAGAAGCGCTGGAACACGAAGCCGAACTGGGCGCTGCGCAGGGCGGCGGCCTTGCCGTCGGAGATCCGCGTGATGTCCTGACCGTCCAAAAGGTACTGTCCGCCGTCGGGCCGGTCGAAGAGCCCGATCAGGCTGAGCAACGTGCTCTTGCCCGAGCCTGACCGGCCGAGGATCGCCACGCTCTCACCACTGTGGAGCGTGAAATCCACGCCGGTGAGGATCGGCCGGGGCTGCTCCTGCCCGCGCAGTGTCTTGGTCAGGCCGATGAGCTGGACAAGCGGTGTCATCTCACGATCACCGGCCCGGGCGGCACCTCTTTCCCCCCTTGCTGCGGCGCGTCCGGCAGGTTCGGCCCCGGCACGGCGATGGTCTCGTCGCCGGTGAGGCCCTCCTTGATCTCGATGAACTCACCGTCGGTGAGGCCCAGCACCACGTCCCGGATCTCGGTCGAACCGTCCGGAAGCACGACCGTGACCTTGCCGGTGCCCTGCCGGCCGGCCACCGCCGCCACGGGCAGCACCAGCGCATTCGTGGCTGAGGCGGTGATGACCTCGACCGTGGCGTCGGCGCCGTTGATCAGCCGGACGCCGTCGGGCGGGATGCAGACCACGCGCATGCCGGTCGCCTCCGAGGGCACCGGCCGGTACGGGGCGGCGTCGGCGGCCGCCCGCTCGTACTGTGCTCGCTTCTGTTCCTGCACCTCCGGCGGGTCGTTCGGGTCGGGAATGAACGGCTGCGGCTCCGGGATGGTGCCCGCCGGCAGCGCCGCGATCGTGCCGAGCACCGAGCAGTCGAACGGTCCGGGACCGTTGGCGATCTGGACCCGCACGGTGGTCAGGTTGTCGGACACACGGTAGGCGTCGGCCGGTTGGATGTCGGCGACGACGCCGTACCCCATCCAGCGCGCGGAGACGATCGGCATGCCCTGGGTCACCGTCGAGTAGTCCGGCACCAGCCGACCGGCGAAGGTCGCGCCGGCCGGGATATCGACGCGGGTCTTGTTCCCGTTGAGCCAGACGTTTGCCGCCCAGACGGGCTCCGTGGGGGTCGAGCGCGGCCAGGGGATGTCGTAGAAGTGCACCTCGCCATCGGTCGGCGCCACCAGGCCGAATACCGGGTTGATGACGACTTTTCCGGCGAGACTCATCCGGTCGGTGAGGTCCTGCCGGGTCGGCGTCACCGTCGTGCTGATCGTGCCCCGCTCGTCCAGCCCTGGATTGCGCGTTTCCTCGCCGTCGCCGCTGCATCCGCCCAGCGCGAGCGCCAGCGCCGCGAGACCGCCTATGGCTAACCGTGACCGCACCGGCTCAACCCCCGTTCGGGAAGGAGGAATACGACGAACGTGATGGGTGCATGCCGAGTATGCACCAGCGCCGGCCGTCATTATGCACCAGACAGGGCAGTGGCCGGGGACAGACGGATCCGTCTGTCGCTATGGCGACCGTACGATCAGGACAATGCGGCCGTACGGTCAGCGCTCGTCGCGCTGCGTGACCGGACCGTACGCTCCGTGGCGTCAGAACCGACGCCCGCGGGCCCGGGCGCCCGGTTGCCGGGCCCGCAGGTAGTCGGCGACAACGTAGCGGCCCAACTCGTCGATGGCGGGTGCGAAGACGCGACCGCCGTTGCGGCGCGCCACCGCGTTGACGAACCGGACGAGATTGGGATCGTCGCCCAGCATGAAGAAGTTCAATGTAGCGCCGTATCGAGTCAGGTGGTCGACCTCGGCGAGCGTCGACCGTACGGTCTCCGGCTGCGGCGGCCACCAGAAGAACGGCCCGTCCGGGGTGAGGTGCGCGGTCGGCTCGCCGTCGGTGACGATGAGCACCACGGGTTCGGCGTCGGAGTGCTTGCGCAGGTGGCGTCCGGCCAGGCGCAACGCGTGCTGCAAGTTCGTGCCCTGCTCGTCGACCGCGTCGAGCGCGACGAGGTCCCGCGGCGATAGCGGAGCCGCGGTCAGGCCGAAGCCGATGATCTGCAACGCGTCCTGGGGGTACTTCGTGGCCACGAGGTGAGCGAGCGCGAGCGCGGTCTGCTTCATCGGTCCCCACCGGTGCTGCCGGTACATGGAGTACGAGGTGTCGACCAGCAACGCCACGGCGGCCGACGCCCGGCGCTCGGTCTCGACCACCTCGAAGTCCTCCACCGAGAGCAGCACCGGAGTGCCCGGCCCGCTCCGAAGCACCGCCCGGGACACGGTGCGCACCACGTCCAGCGGCTGCTCGTCGCCGAACGCCCAGGGCCGCGACGCGCCGGTCAGCTCACCGGCGGCCCCGGCGTCCCGCACGTCGTGCTGGCCACGGCGACCCCGCTCGAGGTCGGCGAAGACGTGGCGCAGCGCGGAGCTGCCGAGGCGGTGCAACGCCTTGGGGCTGAGCATCAACCCGTCCGCGCCGCGAACGAGGTAACCCTGGTGGTACAGCTCGCGCTCCAGCTCCCGTAGCCGCCGCACGTCGTCGGCGGCGTCCCGGCCGAGGTTGCGCTCCACCGATTCGACGTCAATGTCATCCAATGTGGACCCCGGCGACTCCTGCTCGAACGCGTCGATCAGCTCGTCGAGGTCACCGATCTCCTCCAGGGTGCTCGCCGCCTCGCCGTAGCCCAGCGCCCGACCGCGCCCGGTCATCCGCTGGCCGCGGCCCCAGTTCAGGTCCGGGCGCAGCGAGCGCAGGTTGGCCCCGAGCCGGCTCATCTGGTCGGCGAGGTCGCCGTTGCCCAGTGCCTGGGCCAGCAGCGACTCCAGTTCCTCCCGCTGCTGCGGCGAAAGCGAGCGCAGCAGGCGCTCCCCGGCCGCGAACCGCCGCGCCAGGATGTCGATGAGTTCGTCTACTGTGGATGGATTCTCCGGGAAGTGGTGGCCGTGTCGGTCCATGAACCGACGGAACTGGTCGGTGGTGTCCTCGCCCCGGGCGTGGCGCTCCAGCAGATCATTCAGGTCGCGCATCATCTCGGCGACCTCCTGCTGGGCCGCCGGGTCGGCCAGGGCCTGCCGCAGCCCTCGGAAGCGTGACTCCACAACCTCCTGCCGGAGCTGGTCGAGGATCTGCTGGTACAGCGCCCGTGCCTCGTCGCTGGCCCACGGGTAGTCGGCCAACTCGGAGATCGCCCGCGACGTCGAGCGGGGCAGGCTGTCCAGAATGGACTCTTGGAAGCGGGCCTGCTCGTCGTCGCGCCGGGCCAGCTCGTCCCGCTCGGCGGCCAACGCCTGGTCGAGCAACTGCTGGGCCCGGAGCACCGCCCCGTCCAAGCGGCCCCGGCGCATCGCCTCGCGGCGCAACCGGCGGGCCCGGGCGAGCAGGTCGTCGAGTCCGCGCGAGCCGCGCGGACCGCGCCGGAACAGGGCGCGCAGCGCGTCGCTCAGGCGGGCACCGCCCAGCACCTCGCGGCCGACCGCGTCCACGGCCGCCCGCACGTCGTAAGGCGGCGCGAGCGGATCGGGTCCGCCCTGCCACTGGCCGTACCGGTGACGCTGGGCCACGCCTAGTCCCCGTCCGGTCGGTCGCCCCGGCGCGACGTGGCCCCGCCCCGGTACCGGGCCTTGCCGTCGACGGTGAGCTCCTTCGACATCCGGCGCGTCAGGTGCAGCCCCTCGAGCACGAACTCGATGCCGGCCGCCGCCTCACCCTTGGAGGGCGCGTCGCCGAGGCCCAACCGGTCCAGCACCTTGGCGAGGCCGGGCACGGTCCCGACCTGGGCCAGCACCTCGTCCGCGCTGACCAGGTCCCCGGTCTCCACCGCCTGGCCGTCGGCGACCAGATTGACGAAGCCCGACAGGTCGAGGCCGGCCAGCCGGGCCCGGAACGTCTCCGCGGTGGCGGTGCGCAGCAGGTGCGCGAGGACCTCGACCTCCCGCCCCTCCTCGTCGCTGTCGAACTCGACCTTGCCCCGCAACGTACTCGTCACCGACAGCGTGTCGCCGATGCGGGCCACCGGATCCGCCTCCCCGAGCAGGCCCGAGCGCCGCAGGGCGGCCGCGGCCACCGTCTCGGCGGCGGCGATCGCGAACCGGGCGGAGACGCCGCTGCGGGCGTCCACGGCCGGCGACTCCCGTACCGCCCGGGTGAACCGGACGAGCACCTCGAGCACGTGGTCCGGCACCGTCGCGACCAGGGAGGCCTCCTGCCGCACCAGCACCATCTCCTGCCGCACGTCGCGCAGGTAGTGCGTGCGGATCTCGGCGCCGAAGCGATCCTTGAGCGGCGTGATGATCCGGCCCCGGTTGGTGTAGTCCTCGGGGTTGGCGCTGGCCACCAGCAGCAGGTCCAGCGGCAGCCGGAGCTGGTATCCGCGAACCTGGATGTCGCGCTCCTCGAGCACGTTGAGCAGGCTCACCTGGATGCGCTCGGCCAGGTCGGGCAGCTCATTGACCGCGAAGATACCCCGGTTGGTGCGCGGCACGAGTCCGAAGTGGATGGTCTCGGGGTCGCCGAGCGTCCGCCCCTGGGCGACCCGGATCGGGTCCACGTCGCCGATGAGGTCACCCACGCTGGTGTCCGGGGTCGCCAGCTTCTCGCCGTAGCGCAGCGACCGGTGCCGCCAGGTGATCGGCGTATCGTCGCCGTGCTCGGCGACCAGACGCCGCGACGCCGGGGTGATGGGGTGCAGCGGATGCTCGTTGAGCTCGGAGCCGGGCAGCACCGGGGTCCACTCGTCGAGCAGGCCGACCAGCGACCGGATAAGGCGGGTCTTGCCCTGGCCGCGTTCCCCGAGCAGCACGATGTCGTGGCCGGCGAGCAGCGCCCGCTCCACCTCGGGCAGCACGGTGTCGTCGTAGCCGACGATGCCGGGGAACCGCTCACCGCCGTCGCGCATCAGCGCCAGCAGGTTGGCCCGGATCTCCTCTTTGACCGTCCGGTACGTGTAGCCCGCCGCGCGCAGCGCACCCAGCGTGCGGGGCAGGTCCTCCGGCACGGCCGGGATCTCGTGTGTCAGCGCCACGGCCCCACGCTACCCCGCGTGTGTTGCGGGTTCGGGCGAGTTTCTCTGCGCTTTTGTACGTTTTGCAGGTATTGGTCACGTTCCGCTCAGCGCGTACCCACGCGTCCAGCCAGGCCACTAACATCGCAGCCGGCAGCAACGTCGATGGAGAAGAATAGATGGCTATGACTGAGGTGCCGGCGTACGTGACGCAGGCCGCGGCGCAGCATGACCTCGGCCCGCTGGTGATCTGGCGCAAGGGATCGAACCCCATCATGCGGTTCATCGGCTCCGCTGCGGTCGCGGTGCTGGGCGGTGCCCTCCTCTACGCCGCGCTGTGGGTGCTGCCCCGGGTGGTCGAGAAGGGCTCCGCCGGCCTGGGCGCCCTGATGGTGCTGGCCGGCATCGGGGTCGTGGCCGCGGCGGTGCTCGCGGTCCAGGGGCTGCTCAAGGGATTCACCGCGCACTACGTCTACGAACGGGGCGCCATCCAGACGCGCAACCGCCGGGTCAGCGTCGCCACCTGGGACCAGTTGGACGAGATCCGGCGCGCGGTCGCGGTGCGGATCCCGCCCCGGGAGCACCTCTACGTCCGGTTCTTCGACGGACGCCGTTGGGAAGTGGAGACGGTCACCCGCCGCAACAACGACCTCGACCAGCGGCTGGTCTCGGCGTTCCTCGACACCGCCCATCGGCTCGGCCGACCGGTCACCCAACCTCACGCCACCTACAAAGACGAGGGCATCGACCCGCCGCGGTGGCTGATCGGCGTGGTGGTCGTGGGCGGCCTGGTCCTCACGTGCGTCATCAACGCCATCCTGCGCAACCTGGGCCTGTCCTCGACCCTCGCCCTCGCCGGCGGATTCATCGTCGTCGGCCTGACCGCGTGGGTAGCCGGACAGGCCTACCGGTTGCTCCTGGTCACGGGCGCGCTCTTCGCCGGCTTCGGGGGTCTGATCCTGATCGTGGTCGTGCATGACCTGCTGCCGTCGGTCAACCGCTGGGTGGTCGCCGCCGCCGTGCTCGCCGTGGAGCTGCTCATCGTGCGGGTGCTGCTGCGGGTCAACGCCGCGCTGATGCCCCGCCTCGGAGCCGCGGCGCGGTGTGTCTACGCGCTCACCCAGCGCTGGCGCTACCGGCTCCGCCAGGAGATCACCCTGCCCGGCCCGGCCACCGCCGGCCGCCTGCTGAGCGTGCCACCGTCGGCGACCACGACCATCGGCCGGTCGGTCGTCACCTTCACCGTCAACGGGCAGACGGTCACGGTCTTCGACCGGGTCCGGCGGCGGCCCCGCAGCGAGGACCGGCCGCAGACGGTCTGGCAGGTCCACCTGCCGGCTCCCGCGACGTACCGGGCGTACCCGGACGGCTCATGGGTGGACGGATCGACCCTCTGGTACGCCGAGGAGAGCCCGATGCGCACAGGCATCTCACCGAAACGGATCAGGGCGGTGGCGGCCCGGCTGGTCGGAACCGTCACCCAAGCGGCGAGCCACCGGTAGCCCCGACGAGTCACCGGCAGCCCC